>PFPP01000058.1 GCA_002793115.1 Candidatus Kaiserbacteria bacterium CG_4_10_14_0_2_um_filter_50_16 | reverse complement strand
GGAAGGGAGGCGACGGCGTTATTCGCTGGTTACGTACCAAGGAGACTGCGCGCGGAGGCCCTTCAGGAGGAGATGGTGGGAAAGGCGGAGATGTTATTCTCGTCGGCGTACGAGATTTGACAGCACTTGCACAGTATCGCTACAAAAAAAAATTTCATGCAGAAGATGGCGAAGCAGGAAAGGGAGCATTAAAGCACGGAGCCAATGGCGCAGATGTTTTATTGCAAGTCCCGGTCGGCACACTTGCGCGCGTGATAGATTCTGGAGAAGAATATGAAATTACGAAAGAAGGCGAACGCATAATAATTTTTCGAGGTGGGAAAGGCGGATTGGGGAATGCCCGTTTCAAGGGTCCTACAAATCAAAATCCGTTCAAGCAAACGGCTGGCAAAGGCGGCAAGGGTGGGGATATCGAACTTACGCTCAAGATCATAGCCGACATAGGACTTGTCGGGCTCCCGAACGCAGGGAAGTCGTCGCTATTGAATGCGCTCACACATGCGAAATCGAAGGTGGGCGCTTACCCGTTCACCACGCTTGGGCCGAATCTCGGTGATTTTCATGGACATATTCTTGCTGACATACCGGGCCTTATCGAAGGGGCCTCGTCTGGACGAGGTCTCGGTATAAAATTTCTTAAACATATCGAAAGAACAAAAATTACCTTACATCTCGTCTCGGCTGACCAAGATGATCCACTTGCGGCATATGGGGAAGTACGTAAAGAAATAGAGTTATTTGAACACAACATCGATAAAAAACGCGAAATCATTGTTTTATCCAAAGCAGATCTCATCTCCTCACAAGAGTGCGAAACGAAAATGCAACTACTTGCCCGAGAGACGGGGAGAGAAGTACTTTCAGCATCAGTTGAGGACCCTTCGGCTCTGAAGAAGTTCTCACATCAACTTTCAAATATCTTCAAGAAACGGTAATCTGTGACTATGTATCTTCCTGCTATCGGTCTCGAGGTTCACGCAGAACTCAAGACGCGAACCAAGATGTTCTGTGAATCAGCGAATGACCCCGATGAGACGCGGCCTAACGTGAACGTATGTCCGATCTGCCTCGCGCACCCTGGCACGCTACCGAGTATCAATCGTGAAGCAGTACGGCATATTCTGCGAATCGGCACAGCGATAGGAGGCGCTATCGCCGATTTCAGCGAATTTGATCGCAAGAGTTATTTCTATCCAGACATCCCGAAGGGCTACCAGATTAGTCAGTATACGCATCCGCTTGTTACCGGCGGAGAACTCGCCAGTGTGGTTATCACGCGCGTACATCTTGAAGAGGATACCGCGCGTTCAATTCACTCAAGTGGGAAGAGCCTTGTCGACTTCAATCGTGCGGGCATACCGCTCATGGAGCTTGTTACCGAGCCGATCATACAGAGTGCAGAGGCTGCAGGGCGTTTCGCACGTGAATTGCAGCTTCTCCTGCGCACGCTTGTGGCAAGTGAAGCGAACCTCGAGAAGGGGGAGATGCGCATTGAGGCGAATATTTCCGTCTCGAAGTCTGATTTCAAACCCGAATCCCCAGAAGTCAGACTTCTCGGTACGAAAGTTGAAATAAAGAATCTGAACTCGTTCCGCTCTGTTGAGCGCGCAATCGACTTTGAAATAAAACGTCAAACCACGCTCATTGAGGATGGAAGTGAAGTGGTGCAAGAGACACGCGGTTGGAACGAAACGAAGCAGGAGACATTTCGTCAACGCTTTAAGGAGGGAAGCGCCGACTATCGTTACTTTCCGGAGCCGGATTTGCCAAAACTTTTTCTTTCAGAAATATCCGAATTTTCTCCAAGTGCAATTCGTACATCATTACCAGAACTTCCGTGGGAGCGGAGGACGCGTTATATGAGTTCATACGCGCTCAAGAAGAGCGATATTGAATATCTCTGCGCGACTCCAGAACGTGCAGCATTTTTTGACGCTATTGTCGCTGAATTTGAAAATAACGCAGAACACATAGCTCTTGCCGCAAATTATATTGTTTCAGATCTCGCCGGCATATATGCAAAAAAGGGAGAGGAGAACTACAGGACGCTTGATCCAGCGGCGTTTGTAAAACTTGTTCGCCTCATCGATTCTCACGACCTTTCTTCGCGTGGCGCCAAAAACACATTGGCCATCCTTGTCGCACAAGGGGGTGATCCAGAAGTCATAGCGAAGGAACATGGCCTCATGCAAGTTCATGATTCCGTTGCGCTCGGCGAAATTGTTTGTACGATAATTGCACGGGAAGAAAAGGCAGTACGAGAGTATAAAAATGGTAAACAAACGGCACTTCAGTATCTCGTCGGAGAAGCGATGAGAGAGAGTCGAGGAGCAGGAAATCCACAGAAGTTGCAAAAACTCTTTGTCGAGAAAATAAAATAAGAGTTGTGCACAACTCTTCCATGCCAGCCAAGATATTGTTATATTATAGGCATGGATGAGATTCTTATAGAAGAAAAAAAATATATATCGTCGAAACGAGCTGCGAAAATCACCGGTTATGCGAAAGATTATATCGGCCAACTCTGTCGAGAAGGCCGAGTACCGGCACGGCTTGTTGGACGTAGCTGGTACGTTCTTGAGACAGCTATCCAAGATCATCGTTTCGGTGATCAGAAAATCGAACAAGAGGAAAAAAAATGGGAGACTCCAAAATATGAAGCATCTCCTATAGAGATTTTACCACCGGTACACCGTCCTAGAAAAAATGAGGAAAGTAATAATCAAACAGAAGTCTCGCAGTCCCTACGGGACTCATGGGAAGCATGGTTTGACCGTACAGAGGATGGTACTGAACAGGAGGATATAATTCCTATACCTATTCATACTGTATATCGACAACCTCCAGAAGAACTTCTGCCGCGTCGCCGCTTTAACATTCAGCCCCATCAAAATGAGTTAAAAGAGGAAGAAATGCAACAAAAAGTAGTTAAAGGAACAATAATAATGAGGGCAATTCATGTGTCCGGAGTGTTGTTTGCTACACTGGCAACGATTCTTGCTGTCATTGGAAGCGGATATTTTGATAAATATATAATATCGAATAGACAAGTTAGTATAATTACAGGTGTGGTACTCTATAATAAATAGCGCATTTACTCATCATCTCGTCTCGTTTACTCGATATTGTTTGTAAGAACAATTTTATATTCGGATAGATCAAATTAATGGCAAAGAATTCTTTTTGTTTGGAATTATACAAAATTATTGTATTTACGGGGTTATAGAAACGTTTCCAGCGATTATTTGAGTGAATTTACACGTACGAACATGTCATTTCATATATATATAAAAGTATTTCTTTTTCTGTTTATACTATTGACACTCTCATGAAGAAACTTATCCACAGACTGTATCAGATGATGCTGAAAATATGACGTATTATTTAGTTAGTTCGGTTATCCGACATGAAAACTCCTTTTTCAAATAATTTGATTTCAACAAAAGAAGCATCAGAAATTTCTGGATACAGTTCTGGTCATCTCGCGCGCTTAGCTCGCCTTAAGGAAGTCAGAGGAACTCGGGTCGGTCGCACATGGCTTGTTGAACGAGAATCACTGGAGCGTTTTATGAAAAAAAATGGGCGTCATAAGAAAGAGCTTGCCGGCCTGATCTCGACTAAGGAGGCATCAAAACTATACGGTTATAGCTCGGACTATGTAGCACGTATTGTCCGCTCGGGAGAAGTGAAAGGAACTCGGGTCGGTCGCACATGGCTTGTTGAACGAGAATCGCTTGCGATTTTTATACAGGTACTGGGACAACGAAAAGAAATGCGCGCGCGAGAACTCGCGCGAGCGCGTGGGGAAGAATATCTTTTTGCACAAAACCTACAGACGCCGCTCATAGTGATTCATCCGCAATTCATGCAGGCGACACTGCGTTCACGGATGTTTGCATTTTCTATCGCGCTTTTAGTAATTATCTTCGGGACGTTTACAGCGCAACCTGTCGTAGTATCACGATTGACAGAAAAAACAGTAACGCTCGCAAACGATGTCGCTTTCGGATTTCATGCAACCTTCGGCAATATTCCATCTCGCGTCGTGGCAAAAATCGATGCAATGAGCATTGAAATGCGCACACACACCGTATCGCCGCCTCGCACAGCGCTCGATTTTTCATCACTGCGATTACAGACGGCATTTCAAAAAAATACGCTCACGCGTATTGTACCACTGCCGCCACTCGTGTCCCCATCAAATTTATTGCGTGCCACGCACCTGCTCACGGCTTCGGAACTTATTTCAGAAATGAATCTTGCACTTGGCGAATCAATCATCGAGGCTTCACACACCGCGATACGTGCTGATGTGGCAATGGCATATAATCTTGTGGCGTTCGCGCCGCGCATCGCACAGACGGTCTTCGGCGCAGAGTATGCAATCGCAGATCGCTTTCTCACGCTTACCAACGCCATTTCCGAGAATTACCTTGCGTTCGTTCTCGATACAGGTCGTTTCGCATATGAAATCCCAGCATCTGGAATCGCGCTCACTCATAGAGCAGGATCGCTCCTTGCACGCGCACCAGCAACGCTAGCCGCAGTGCTTCCCGCGCTCTCCGTCGGCGAGCAAACAGCTCTCTTTACCTATCAGACAGTTCACAACTTCTTCAATTCCGCAACGGGAATGTTCGCATCTCTTTTTGGTACGTCGCATATCGCGGTCGTATCAAATCCACCATCGACCGTTTTGCCATTCGGCACTTCAACAATGTCATTTAGCGCGCCACAACCGACCGCTCCCACCACCATACCTGCTCCATCGCCGCGTATAACAGTCACCAATTATCCGACTTACACAACCGTGGTGAAGGGCGTCTCGGAAGATTTTATGAACCAGTCGCTCGCATCGTTGCGAAGCGGCATCCTTGCGACAGTCGCCGGCATGATTCAGCCGGTTGCATCGCAGGGAATGACGAACTTGACGACTATCCAGCAGGTAAATATGATTCAAGACCTTTCTGACCTTATCGTGAGAAATGGCGACTTCCGCGGTGGAGTATTCGACAGTGGCACAGTGTCAAACGCTATTTCTGTTTCAGCAACTACAGGAAGTTTCTCCAACCTTACCGCTACTACGCTAGGTGTCGGCACATCATCGCCGTCAGACACTCTGGCTGTAGCAGGACCGATATATTTGGCTGACAGCTCTCCCGCTAGCGTTACTAATCGTCTCTATAGCTCATCAGGAGATCTATATTGGGGAGGAAGTTTGGTTGGTGGCGGTTCTGTTGGTAACTGGGTATTGGCATCCGGTAATGTATATCGTTCTTCTGGGAATGTCGGTATAGGTACATCATCACCATTCGCGATGCTCTCGGTAGTCGGCGAAACAGTGTCCTCTTACTTCACCGCTACCTCCACTACTGCTACCACCACTTTGGCCGGGGGTTTGAATGTGGGCTCGGGCGGATTGGTGTACGACCGCAGTACGGGATATGTGGGAATAGGGACATTAATACCAGAAAATTTACTTGATATAAAAAATATTTCCGGCAATGCTTCTGTAGGTATTCAGGCAATCAATAACGGCAGCGCCTATTTAAAACTTACCGAAGGCGCTGATTTAGAACCGGGATTAACTGATTA
>PFPP01000037.1 GCA_002793115.1 Candidatus Kaiserbacteria bacterium CG_4_10_14_0_2_um_filter_50_16 | reverse complement strand
GAAACCGCCAATTGGCGGGTGGCATTCAACTGGCTCCTTGTGGACGCCGCGGCGCCGGTATTCGGCGCCACCTCCACACTCATCTTCCGTATTCCCGAATCGTCTATCGGGCTTGTGCTTGCAGTCTTCGCCGGCACCTTCCTCTATTTATCAGCGAGCGACCTTATTCCCGAGAGCCATCATAGGCATCCGCGCGCCTTGACAACGATAATGACCCTCCTCGGCGCAATACTGCTGTATCTCATCGTGCATTTGGTATAATCTTTGCATATGAAACTCTTTTCCCATTGGCTCGTCGCGGCTCTTGCGATCCTGATTGCGGCATACATCGTCCCGGGCGTTTCGGTCACGCTTGTCGGCGCGCTTATCGCCGCAGTCGTCCTCGGCGCGCTCAACCTTTTCATCCGCCCCATTCTCCTTATCCTCACGCTTCCGATCAATATCCTCACGCTCGGACTCTTCTCGCTTGTCATTAATGCGGTTCTCGTGCTTCTCGCATCATATTTCGTGCCGGGTTTCCTTGTCGACGGATTCTTGACTGCGCTTTTTTTCGCTCTCGCGCTCGTGGTTATTAATTGGGTATTCTATTCTTGGAATCGTTATTAAATTAAGCTTCTCGCTTGCCTCGAGCGAAGTTTATAAAGATCGGCGAGAAAGAAATGGCGACAACGGTGAGCGAGATAGGAAGTATGTAATGTTCGCTATTCGGAATCAGCGAACCGAGGAAGTAACCGAGCGAGATCATCCCTGAGCTCCACAAAAGTCCACCGAGCGCGTTATAAGAAAAGAACGTCCGATAGCTCATTGTACCGATGCCAGCGAGAATTGGCGCAATTGTGCGCACGACAGGCACGAAGCGCGCTAGGACAATTGTGCGGCCGCTATACTGCGCGAAAAATTCTTGTGTGCGAGTCACGTATACTTGTTTAAAAAAACGTGAATCTTTTCGTTGGAAGAACGTATCACCCGCCTTTGTGCCGAACCAATATCCGACCGAGTCGCCGAGTATCGCCGCGCACATGACGATGAGGATAAGCGGCACTACCGAGAGAAATCCGCTGGCAGAAAGAAGCCCGGCGACGAACAGGAGCGAGTCACCCGGAAAGAATATGCCGATAAGGAGCCCACTTTCGGAGAAGATAAGAAGAGCAATGCCGAGATAACCGCCAGCCTGCACTATGGCAATCGGGTCGAGATGTACGATTGCAATAAGAAAATTATCCATTCAGATGCAGTATACTAGAACAGATGGAATCAATACAAACGTTGTCCACGCCCGAGGAAGAGCTTGCGTATCTTCGCGAACGGATAGCGCGCAAGGAAGCGGAAATTGCTCTTCGGCAGGGACCAGAACAAGCCGGTTCACCAGAGCGAGTACGTATTATTTCAGAACAGATTCATGCACATCACGTTGCTCCTGTCGAGATTCTTGCGCCCGAGTATCGTATCAGCGAGGCGACGAAAAACAGCGAGGTGGAGGCGATACTCGCCGAACTCAATCTCGGAGGTAGCGAACAGGCGATCAAAAGTCTGCAACAGACAATGGGGGAGAAGGGAATCAAAAATGCACTCGCAGTGCTCGAGAAACTTCACAACCCGCACGTTACAGATGACTTCCATCGGTACCTTGTTCGCTATATCGCGACTGGGCTTCTCGCTCACGGTATTGATGAAAAGGCGCCACGCTTCCAAGCACTGAAGATGACGCTCTATGAAATAGCGCTTCCCGGGCCGAAGGCCGCCGAACCGAACGCGCGCGCGAAGACGCTTAAGGAGCTCATTTCCAGCATGGAACAATTCTATGCTGGTCTTCTCTCAGTCGAGGATGCGGCTAGCGGTGAGCCGCACTACTACGCGCTCGAACTCGCGGTGCCTGCGGACAGTCCCGAGCTCCAATTCTATGCGGCGGTGCCCAACAGTAAATGCAATCTATTCGAAAAACAGCTCATCGCTCTATTCCCAGATGCGCACTTGGTGCCGCAGCCGTACGACTACAATATATTCGCCAGCGGTGGAACCTCGATAGCTTCGACGGCACATTTTACCGAGCATCCTTCGTTGCCGCTCACCTATTACACCGACTTCGATTACGATCCAATTAATACGATCATTAATGCGTTCGCCAAAATAGAACACGCTGGCGAGGGCGCGGCATTGCAGATCATTGTTGAACCGCGAGGAGATCGCCATGTAAAGCACTATCGGAAAATTCTGCAGGCTCTGCGTAAAGGCGAAAAAAAATCAGCGGCCTTTTCGACGCCTGAAACCGCACTCGGGGAATTTGCTCGCGATATCGGACGTACGCTTTTCTCAAACAAGCCGAAGGATGTGGAGAAGGCGAAACAGGCCGAGACCCGTCAGATTGAGGAGAATAAATCGTATATAGAACAGGTGGAAAAGAAGATCTCGACACCCATTATTGGTGCGACAGTGCGCCTTATTGTTTCTTCAGGCAATGAACGCACTGCTGGACAAGTGTTAGGCGATCTTGAAGCATCATTTAATCAGTTTGCGAGTACGCAAGGGAACCGGCTGACATTCACCCGCCTACCGGCAGGGAAACAGGTGTCGAGGACGTTTGAAGATTTTTCCTTCCGTCTTCCAGACCCATCGGCTCTTCCCCTTTCGCTCCGCGAGTTGACGACTATGTATCACTTCCCGCCGTCGGGCATCGAATCCTCGCCGCACCTGAAGCAAACGCGCTTCACTCATGCACCCGCACCGCTCTCTCTCCCGCATCCGCCAGCTGGCGGAGTCGCGCTTCTCGGAATCAACTCCTATCGCGGGCTGGAGACGCGTGTGTATCTTGATCCCGAAGATCGCCTGCGGCATCTCTACATCATCGGCCAGACCGGTACCGGCAAGACCGGGCTCATGAAATCAATGATCATCCAAGATATTAAAAATGGCGATGGTTGTTGCTTCATCGACCCGCATGGTTCCGACATACTCGATATTCTCGCGGCGGTGCCACCAGAGCGCTATAAGGATGTTATTTACTTCGACCCAGCCGATCTCTCGCGGCCGTTCGCACTCAACTTTCTTGAATATGACCTGTCGCGTCCCGAGCAGAAGACCTTCATTGTCAACGAACTCTTGATGATCTTCCGCCGTCTCTATGGCGATGTGCCTGAGTCTATGGGACCAGCCTTCGAACAATACTTCCGTAATGCGACCCAGCTCGTAATGGAGGATCCAGCGAGCGGCTCAACCATTCTGGACATCGCACGCGTGCTCGCCAACAGCGAATTCCGCAGAGAGAAGCTTAGTAAGAGCATGAACCCGATCGTGAACCAATTTTGGCAGGAGATTGCAACCAAAGCTGGCGGCGAGGCCTCGCTCGAGAACATCGTACCCTACATCACCAACAAATTTGACGACTTCACCTCCAACGATTTCATCCGCCCGATTGTTGGGCAACAAGAATCATCATTTAAGTTCCGCGATGTGATGGATACGAAAAAGATTTTGCTCATCAATCTCTCTAAAGGCCGTCTCGGAGAAAAGAATGCGAACCTTCTCGGTCTTATTGTCGTTGGTAAGCTATTTATGGCGGCGCTCTCTCGCGCGGATACACGCCAATTTGCTGGCTCTACGCCTTATCCACCGTTCTATTTATATATTGATGAATTTCAGAATGTAACTACCGATTCTATACCTGGTATTCTCTCAGAAGCGAGAAAATATAAACTCTCTCTTACAGTTGCGCACCAATTTCTTAAGCAGATAGAAGAGAAGACGCGCAATGCGGTCTTCGGTAACGTTGGGAATATGGCCGTCTTCCGCGTCGGTGAAGAGGACGCGGAGTTTTTCGCGAAACAATTCGCACCTGTCTTCGAGACGCTCGATTTCGTCAATATCGAGAACCGTAACGCCTACGTGAAAATGCTCGCGGGCGGCATTCCACAGAAGCCGTTCGATATGAAAACGCCTGATCTGCCGCTTGGGAACCACGCACAGGTGGATGATCTTATCCATCTCTCCTCGCTCACCTATGGTCGCGATCGTGCTACTGTTGAAAATATGATTCGCGAGCGGTATCTTTCGCACTGATAAACGTATGAAAGAAAGACCATCACGATTTTCTTCAGTTGAGGATACTGACCGGCATGTGCGGGCAGAAATGCTGGATCTGGAAGCTCAAGGTCTCCGTAATTGTCATAGACAAGAAACGGAAGAGAAATCGTTCCAGGGGATTCAGAATGATGAATCCACACCAGAGGAGTGGCATGAAAAGTTGTCCATTGCTATAAGCCACCATAAGAAAAAACATGAAGAATATAGGAAACTTCGGGAGGAGAACCTCACAAACCGTTCGGAAGAATTAGACATAGAGACAAAAAAGTTAGGACCGAAAGTCGTAGAGTTTATTGGTTCTGGTATCGAAATGTATAATAAATTGCATTGGGCGAAAAAACTTTTTGTGACAGGCAGTTTAGTCGCTGGAGTATCTCTTACGTCGACCGTGGCTCCTATAATCTCCGGGGTACTCGCCACAGCTCTCTACGGTCAGCGTGTTGTCGGTGCCGTTGGTCTTGCTATAAATAAGCGCAAGAAACTCAATGCGAAAATAGAAAAGGACCCAGAACATTGGCTTGCGAATAAATCTGAACTTGCGAAGAATACATATGCAGTTGCGCTCGCGGCGGTCTATATGGGAGCAACAATCGTCGCAGTACACGAGGGGGTGGAGGCACTGAACGCGCTTGGCGTGAATGAATGGCTCAGTGGTATCTTTGGGCACCATGAACCTACAGCTGATGTGTCGGTGACTCCTGATGCGCCTCATACCGCGCCCGTTGCGGACGCGGGCGTGAATGAAGTCATTACTGAACCTGCCCACGTACCAGAATCTGTCACTATACCGGCAGTTGAAGTTCCAGTCGAAATGCCGACTATTGAGGCGTCGCATGGGCACGGGTATGAATATCTGGCGAAGCGGCTCTGGGAGCAGTTGCAGGACAAACACCTTGATCCAAGCAAGTACGCTGAAGATAGCGACATCCACAAACTGCTCACAGCGGATGCACAATCGATAGATAAAGTAGTGCACCAAATCGCGGGCGACACTAAACACGGATTTTTCAATCCTGATGGTACGAGCGTACAAATCAATCCAGGAGACCATTTGTCCATCGATCCTTCCAGCGGCGCAATTCATATATCAACGAACCACACCAGTTTTGTCCATGCTCCAGAGGGCGCGCATGTAACGCCGGCGATTCATCATCCCGAAACTTCATTGGTCCATCATGCCGTCGAACAGCCATCTCATCCTGTTGAATCGGTCCCTGCTATCGCACACGAACCACCTCTGGGCGAGCCGCCGGCTTCGTATGTCACGAATCCTTCAGGCCTTCATATAGAAATCTACGAGCCGCACATCTATGCCGACGCGGGAGCAAAACACTTATTCGTCTACGGCGGTTCGCCAACTGAGAAGATCAATGCTATTGTGAAATACCTTACTGAAAATCCTCATAAAGTTGTTTTTAACGCAGATGATAACGGCGCGACCCGTATTCCATGGAGTCTTGTCGATGGTAAAGTAATTCCTGGCGCACCAATACGTACTGGAGGTTTTCTTGGCTGGTTCTCATCCTTTATGAAAGCGCCTGGACCGGAAGATTTCAAACAAGTTATCAAATAATCTATGCTACAATGTTACCTATGCAAGACGAATTAACAGTTGCAATTGCCGCCGATCTCGGCATCAAGGATCTCCCGACGGAGGAACAGCAAGCGCTCATCGGGCAGTTCGGCGAAGTTGCGCTTAAGGCCGCGACGCTTTCGGTACTCAGGAAGCTCGCGGAGGATAAGCGCGATGAATTTGCGAAGCTTGCAGAAGCCGGCGAC
>PFPP01000055.1 GCA_002793115.1 Candidatus Kaiserbacteria bacterium CG_4_10_14_0_2_um_filter_50_16 | reverse complement strand
TAACTCAGCCAAAACTATGATGATTCGTTACTTCATTCACTTTTTGTGCAAATCAAACATGAGAAAGCGTGCTGACCCTAACACCACATAAAAAATCGCGACTGCAATGACGAAGAATGCGACAACGGCACCGAAGGAAAGCGCAGGGAACCAGCCGAAAACGAGATAGGCAAGGAACCACCACGCGGTAAAGACGATCGCGGAACCGAGCGCGAAGGAGATACGACGTCGCGCGAGCGCCAAAGAAACGCCGATGATAAGGAACGCGAGCACGACGAGCGTCCAATAGCTCGTAGACAACGCAGGTTGGAACGACGCTTGAACTACATACGCGACAATCACGAGACCAAACGAGGAGAGAAGGATGAGCATCATGCCGAAGCGCAGTCCATTCGCAATAATACGGAGATGCGCGCGCTCGGCGATATCTATCTTTCCGTCGCGCATTGCTCGAACATAGGCGAATTCGCCCCAAACCGCTGTGAAAGCGCCTACGGACGCACCGAGCGCTTGGCAGAAGACGAGGAGTGATATGAGTTCGGTCATTCTATTTTTTCTGCATGAGCGCAGAGAGCTCGACGCGGTGTTTTTTCATCACTTCCATCGCCGCCTTCATCTCGCTCTCGCCGCCCTTTTTACGGCGTTCAATCTCCTCGCCGATGATCTTGAAAAGCTTCGGGTCCTTCGAGACGAGTGCGGTCATCTGTTCACGTTGTTCCGCCGGCACGTCTTTCATCTTCCACTTGGCGTACTGATTGATAAGGAAACTCTGGAACGACATGGACGGATGATACCACGTTTTAGGGCTCGCCCGCTGGACGATGCCGCGTATGGTTCGTGTGGTGAAATAGAGCGCGATAAGCGAAAGGAGAGCGAGCGTCTCGAGGTAGGTGAAGGAAGGATCGAAGAGACTCACTCCTAGGCGGTAGTGCTCAATGGCGCTAGTGCCGAAGAGGAGCGTACCGGCGAAGGATAGAAGCGCATTAAACCAGTGGATCCATGGTTTTGCCGGATTCGTAACGCCTGCCGCGATGACGAGCACTGCTGCGGAGACGACCGCGCCGATCGTGGAGAGCGGGAGATCGGCGCCGGTGGACTGCGCGACGATGATCAATCAGTAGCGCGCTGATGACGAATATAACCCGCGCTTCATCGCCGTGGTAATGCTGTATTTCGCGCTTTCGCGGAATGCTTATGGTGCCATTCCCTTCGTACGCCATATATGGTAAGTATACCCATTGCGGGTTATCCGCAAGTGCCCGAGAAGGACAGCCCCCACTCCTTCATCTTTTGATGTATACTGAATAGGTCGAGTTAACAACAAGAAATAAAAACCATTTATATGGCAATAAATTCAGCGTTATCGAAACCCCTTAACCTCTCTGCCGAGCTTGAAGCGGTCGTTGGAAAGGGTCCGCTCCCGAGAACGGAGGTGGTCAAGAAGCTTTGGGAATACATCAAGAAAAACAATCTTCAGAACCCGCAGAACAAGAGAAATATCCTTGCGGATGAGAAGCTGCAGGCGATCTTCGGCGGGAAGGGCGAAGTCACGATGTTCGAGATGACGAAACTCGTCTCGACGCATATGAAATAGTGAGTAGTTTAGTGCTGTACAATAAAAAGCCGCCTCTGGAGAGGCGGCTTTTTGTGAATTCGAGTTATCATGGAGACGAGATATACTGCATGCATGGACATACGGGAATTGGAGCGCGAGAAGTGGCCCGCACAACTTTTAGAAATACCACAGCCACCCGAGCGGCTGTGGGTTCGAGGAACCTTACCGCCAGAAGAGACGAAATTGTTGACGGTTGTCGGTTCGCGCGCGATGACGCGCTACGGGCAAGAAGCATGCGAGAAACTTATCATCGGTCTCGCTGGCTATCCAGTCTCTATCGTCAGCGGTCTTGCGCTCGGCGTCGACACCTGTGCACATAAGGCGGCGCTCTCCGCTGGACTTCACACGCTCGTCGTGCCTGGTTCCGGTCTCGCTGATGATGTCCTCTATCCGCGCAGTAATCGCGGTTTCGCGAAAGAGATCTTAAAAGCTGGCGGCGGGTTCATCTCTGAATACGCACCAGACCAATCTTCACGCGTCTACTATTTCCCCGAACGAAATCGTATTATGGTCGGACTTTCTGATGCCGTACTCCTGATCGAAGCGGGACAGAAGTCTGGTACGCTTATCACTGCGCGGCTTGCGAGCGAGTATAATCGCGAATTACTCTGTGTTCCGCATCGCATCGGTGACCCGCACGCATTTGGCGGACATCTCTTTATCCGACTTGGCGCGACGCTCGTGACCGAATCGCTTCATATTCTCGAAGCACTGAAAATATCGCCGCGCCTGCCTGCGCAGGCATGTGAGGCGCCGAGCGACCTTGAAGATATCGAGCTGGTTATCTGGAATATGCTCGAGGAGCCGAAGACGCGGGACGAGATACTGCGTGGCTCAGATACGAATGTGGGAGAATTATTGACTGCTCTCGTTGCTCTGGAACTTCGCGGACTTATTAAAGAAGAATTTGGCGCATGGCATCGGGCATAAATACAAATAAATGAAAATCTATTCCTGGAACATGCTGTATCGCAACCGCGAACTCGATCGTGCATTCGAGTTTATTCAACACGCCGACTTCGATATCTTTTGTCTCCAAGAAGTACCAGAAACATTTCTCGCGCGACTTCAGATGCTTCCCTACCACATCACCTTTTGCACCGACGTAGAACGACTTTCCAGAAATCATATCGAACATATTTTCATCGTCATACTTTCTAAACATCCTATCGAAACGCATGGTGAGATACCGTATCCCGATTATTGGTCGCTTCTCCCGCTCCGCACGCGGCTCTTTATCCACCTCATGCCGTACCGGTTCTTCAGCAAGATTAGAAACCGCAATGCACTCTTTGCCGACATTCGCGTTCAGGGCGCGCCAAATGCGATTCGCATATTCAATCTGCATCTCATTCTCGCACGACCAGCATGGCGCTTGAAAGAATTCGAGATGGCGATGACACAACGTGATCCTGCACGCCCTACAATCGTCTGTGGCGATTTCAACACTCTCCAAGCATTACATATTACGCCACTTAATTGGATTCTTGGAGGCCGCTTATGCAATGTAGCTTTCCATAATCGCGAGCGCACACATATTGAACGGCGTTTCGTCGAACATAAACTATTCAATACGCTCGCGGGCGGCATCACACATCCCATCTCGCAATCACAGCTCGATCACATCCTTGTTTCTAACTCATTTTCGATTAAGAACGCCGTCATTCTTCCCGATCGCATCGGCTCCGATCATCATCCGATAATGACAGAAGTTGCGTAATGAGACTTGACCGAAGGCTGGTAGACGCGCTATGAGTGAACAGGTGACTAAACGATTGCTTATAGTCGAATCGCCAACGAAGGCGCGCACCATAGGGCAGTATCTCGGCAAAGACTACACTGTCCTTGCTTCGGTCGGGCATGTGCGCGATTTGCCAAAGAGCAATAAAAACGCTGTCGACATCAAGAACGGCTTTATCCCGCATTACGTCATTCCCGCCGAAAAGCGCGAGGTGATCGAGAAGATAGAACGCGCCGCTGCAAAGGCAAATGATGTATACCTCGCAACTGACCCAGACCGCGAGGGCGAGGCGATCGCGTGGCATATTAAAGAAGTCGCCGGTCTTAAGAAACCGAAGCGGGTCGTTTTCCACGAAATTACCAAAGCGGCTATCGAGGAAGCGCTCACACATCCGCGACTTATTGACGAGAATCTGCGCCGCGCACAAGAAGCCCGACGAGTCCTCGATCGCATCGTCGGCTATGATTTGTCTGGTTTGATTTGGAAAAAAGTACGGTACGGGTTATCCGCGGGTCGGGTGCAGTCGCCAGCACTCCGCATTCTCGCAGAGCGCGAGCGTGACATTAGGGCGTTTATTCCTGCAACTTATTTCGTACTGAATGCGCTCTTCAATACAAGGTCGAACCTTAATTCGAATCCTCAAGGTTCGACCTTGTCTACAACATGCGTTGAACAGCCCGCGACAAAAGAAGAAGCGGAGCGAATCGTACAAGTCGGAAAAACAGCGGCGTGGACTATAGATGCTGTAACCGAAAAAAATGAAGGGCGCAATCCCCGTCCGCCATTTACCACGTCGACGTTGCAGCAAACAGCATCAACGCGCCTCGGCTTCGCTCCTTCACGCACAATGCGCGCTGCGCAGAAGCTCTATGAAGCCGGACACATCACCTATATGCGCACCGATTCGGTAAATCTAGGAGCAGAAGCCGTTTCAAAAATGGCGAATGTTATTGAAAAAGAATTCGGTAAAGAATATCTACAGGTGCGTGCGTATAAAACAACCAGTAAAAATGCACAAGAGGCGCATGAGGCGATTCGACCGACTGAAGCGGTTCGCGAACACGCCGGCACCACTCCTGATGAAAAACAGCTCTATGAGCTTATCCGAACGCGCGCGCTCGTATCGCAGATGGCGAGTGCGCGCGTTCTGCGCACGAGCATCGCCGTGAAAGCTGATGTTGACATTCCAACTTTCACTGCGAATGGTTCGCGCACACTCTTCCCTGGCTGGCTCGCACTCGACACAATTGCAAGGGGCGAAGACGTCGAACTACCGAAGCTTTCTGTCGGAGATTCACTTACGCTTCTCTCGCTCGATTCTGAAGAAAAACAGACCGAACCGCCAAATCGCTACACCGAAGCTGGGCTCATCAAAGAACTCGAGAAGCGCGGTATCGGTCGTCCGTCTACCTACGCTTCTATTATGAAAACAATTGTTGACCGCGGCTACGTCGAGAAGCTTGGGCGCTCTCTGAAGCCGACGACGACCGGCATGGTTGTGTCGGGCTGGCTTGAAGAACATTTCCCCGAGTACATCAGCGACTCATTCACTGCAGAAATGGAAAACGAGCTTGATGAAATCGCGCGCGGAGAACGAGGCTACACCGAAACGCTCACTGCATTTTATGGTCCGTTTGAAAAAGTAATTCATGCGAAAGACAAGCTCCCGAAAGCGACATCTCTCGGAGATGTCCTGGGCGAATTCCCTTGCCCTTTGTGTGGAAACCCGATGGAATATAAGCTTGGTCGCGGCGGCGTTTTCATGAGTTGTAAAAAATATCCCGACTGCCTCGGCGCGCGAACTGAGGAGGGCGCCGAGCTTAAGGACAACGTGCCTATTGGACACGACCCGAAAACAGGAGCGCCGATTTATATAAAGACCGGACGCTTCGGACCGTATGTCGAGATGACACTCGAAAAGTCTGCCAAGCGCGCTGGTGCCCCCGCTGGCACCGACCTCGCAAAAGTGACGCTTGCTGATGCGCTCAAGTGGCTCTCGCTTCCGCGCGAGCTTGGAATGCATCCATTGACTGGTAAGACAGTATTCGCTTCAACAGGCAGATTTGGTCCTTATGTCGGCAGTGACGGCGAGTTCCGTTCTCTGAAGAGCACCATTGGCGATCCGTACACCATAACTCTCGACCAAGCCCTCACACTTCTCGCAGAACCGAAGAAACCGCCGCGCGGCGTTGAAATAGTAAAAGAAATCGGTACGCACCCGCGCACTGGCAAGAATCTCGTACTCTACAAATCGAAACAAGGTCTCTTTCTGAAAAAAGGCCTTCGTAGGATCTATCTCCCTGACACCGTTAAACCCGATGAACTTTCCACCTCCGAAGCCGCGGAGTATATGAAATAATCTCAGATAACGTTTCGCAATATCTGACGTTTTGCCACTTCCAATAAAGTTAATAATAGAGTGGCGAAATGTGGCTTTAGCTGTAATAATTAATCGCGTTGTCCCCAGTTACAAGGATGGCTCCTCTGCATCTCCCTGAATAAACTGCGCCAGTTTCTCGATTGGTGTCATCCCT
>PFPP01000054.1 GCA_002793115.1 Candidatus Kaiserbacteria bacterium CG_4_10_14_0_2_um_filter_50_16 | reverse complement strand
ATGTTTTTAGCGGATAGAAATCACACACGGTGATGCCCGCGTTGTCTGAGAAGTTGAAGAATGAAAGTTTAACAAAGTCGCTGGCATGAAGCCGTTCCCGATGGAGGAGGTAGGCGAGGAACATTTTAAGGAAATGATGATGGGTGACGACGACACTCCCGCGCGCGTTCTGACTCGCGAGGAAGTTGAGACACTCCCGCGCGCGTTCCTTCAACTCGACAAAATTTTCTTCATCGGAAAAGCGATACTCGTCTTCGTGATACGCAAGATCCATCTGATCGACGATGCGGATAACCTCAGGATCGCGAGTGCTCTTGCCCACAATCTCGCTCGGGTTGCGCCGTTCAGCGAGAAGTTCGGAACAGGTAATCGATACTTTCAAGTGCGTGTTGATAATCTCCGCTGTTTCCTGCGCCCGCGGATAGGTGCTCGAGATGATTCGCTCGATATGGAGATTTTTAAATAACTGACCTATCTTCTCTGCCTGGTTCCGGCCGCGTTCGGAGAGCGCACCTTCTCTTCCTTGGCGGATATGCTGTGCATTCAGGAGTGTTTCGCCGTGACGAACGAAGTAGAAGCGCCGCGGTCGCCCGAGCAGTATGATGCCGATGATGGCGAACGCGGAGATACCGATGACTATGAGCGGTATAAGCGGCATGGTGCATCCAGTATACCCGAACGGCATCCCCGTCAGGACTTATTCATACCGCAATGCATCAATCGGATTTTTCCGTCCGGCCTGGCGCGCCGGATAAATGCCGAAAGCGATACCGGCTATGCCAGATACCGCGAGCCCGAGGATGACTGCCGAGAGGGGGAAAGCGAAGACCCAGCCGAAAGAAGAGAAGAACGTGGTGAGAACGAAATACACGAGACTAACAACACCTGCCCCTGCTAAGATGCCAATCACGCCACCAGCGAAAGTCAGCAGAACGGATTCTATGAGGAATTGTTGAAGGATGTCTGCATCGGTCGCGCCGACGGCTTTACGCAAACCGATTTCCCGAGTGCGTTCAGTGACCGATACTAACATGATGTTCATGATGCCGATGCCGCCGACAATGAGCGATATGGAAGCGATTGCCGCTAAAAAGAGAGTTAGAATCAAAGTAATATTGCCGAGAAGAGAGAGTATATCCGCTTGCGTTTGGATGCTGAAATCATCCTTGTTTGGATCAGTGATGCCATGATTTTGGCGCAAGGCAAATGTGATGCGTGATTTTATAAAATCAGTATCATAACTTGGGTCACCCTGAACCAATATGCCGTTGAGATAAGAAATCCCGAGGAGTTGTTTTTGGGCAACGGAGTCAGGAACAACGACAATGTTCCCTTGATCAACGCCAAAAGCTCCAATACCTCCTTTTTCAAGCACTCCAACAACGCGAAACGAGACACTCTTCAATCGTATAGTTTTATTAATTGGGTTAACAGCCGGGCCGAAGAGAGTATTCGCAAGATCAGGTCCGATAACTGCCACATGGTTTGCCGAATCAACATCTACTTTTGTAAAGGCAAGCCCTTTCCCCATAGTAAGATTCCGCACCGAAAACATGTTGGCGCTCACTCCTTGGTAACTGACCGATTTATTGTTGTTTTCATACACGACTTCGGCTTGGCCATTGACGAGCGACGCCGCGGCACGTATGGGAGACTCGCGTTGCAAAGCATCAACATCTCTCTGTTGCAAACTGGTAATGACTATGCCTCTAGCGGACGCGGGAGAAGAAAATTTACCGTTATTCGGTGCACCGGGCAAAACGATTATGAGGTTTGAGCCGAGTCCTTGCACCTGACCTACTATTAAATCCTGCGCCGACTGGCCTATCGACATAAGAATGATGACAGATGCTATTCCGATAACGATGCCGAGCATCGTCAGGATCGAACGCATCTTGCCGTGAGTGAGGTTGCGCGTGGCAGTTTTGAAGGCATCTCTAAGTAGCATAATTATTTCAGATTATCGCGGACACGATGCGTGGCGATCGCCTCATCACTCTCCACCGTACCGTCTTTCATCATGATGATTCGATTCGCGAACTCGGCGGTCTTGGTCTCGTGCGTCACCAGTATTACCGTGCGACCTCGGTCGTGAAGTGACGCCAATATTTCCATAATCTGCAAGCCGGATTGTGAATCAAGATTACCAGTCGGCTCATCGGCAAAAATGACGTTCGGGTCGGTCACGAGTGCGCGAGCGATGGCAACGCGTTGCTTCTGCCCGCCGGAGAGTTTACCGGTTTCGGTATGTAATTTCTCTTCGAGACCAACCGATCGAACGGCTTCCTCCACGAGTGTTCGGCGCTTGGCGGGCACGGTATCAGAATAGAGAAGCGGTATCTCAACGTTGTCATAGACGGTCAATCGTGAGAGAAGGTTGAATGACTGGAACACGAAGCCCATATCTTTGTTGCGGACATGAGCAAGTTCCTGGTCTGTCATATCATCGATACTCTTGCCTTGAAATTTGTAGGATCCGCCGGTCGGTCGGTCGAGGAAGCTTAGTATCTGTAGGAGTGTGGACTTGCCTGATCCAGACGGACCCATAACAGAAATAAATTCGCCCCTATTTATCGAGAAGGTGACACCACACAGGGCCCGCGTTGGCGTCTCTTCTTCAACGTATTCCTTCTGTAAATTATGTATTTCAATCATTGCTTCTTGAGTCCAATATTGATCACGTGCTCGCCGAGCGTGACGCCAGAGAGAATTTCGACATTCCCTTTCTGATCTTGGATTCCCAGCGTTATCGGGCTAGTTGTCATAGCTTTTCCCACAAGTGTTTCGACGAACGTACCGTTGTCATTTTGCAGGATCGCGTACTGCGGAAGGATTAACACGTTCTCATTATGCTTCGTCTGTATGTCAATATTTGTCGTTAGTCCGCTCTTCAATCTTGGGTCAACCTTATTGAATGAGATCTTTATCTGATAGCTGATCACTCCCTGGGTGTTCGTTTGCGCTGGAGCGATATAAAACACTGATCCCACGAATGACTCGTTGGGGAAAGCATCAAGAGTCATAGTTGCTGTATCTCCGACGGCCAGTTTTCCCACATCAGTTTCGGATACTCCCGCATCCACCTCGAATCCGCCGTTGCCGATGATGGAGACAAGTGGCATGCCGGAAGATGCTAATTGTCCGATCTTTGCATCTTGTTGTGTCACCATGCCGCTCATCGGAGCGACAATCTGCGATCCCTGTAGATTTGCCTCAGCACTCGCGACGCCGGCTTGTGCCTGTTCCACCTGTGCTTGTTGTGCGGCGATACTCTCCGGGGTCGACCCCGCTTTCGCGAGTGCGAGCGCGCCCTCAGCGCTTACAAGTGCCGTCTTTGCGCTCGTGAGCGTAGTGAGAGCGCTCGCAACATTTGTACGGGCGGTGGCAATGCTCGATTGATAGGTAGCTAAGGTCGTGGCCAACAGACTTCCCGACAGAGGCGTCTTGACAAGTACGGCCGCCACGTCATTAAGGAATGTACTAACCTGCGCTATGTTCTGCACGGTCTGCGTCGCGACTGCCATTGGGTCGCTCCCGCTGAAAGACGGCGAGGACACTTGTTCGCTCCAGTCGGTGAGCACCGGCTCAAGCGCAATACGATCTTGTGCGACTTTGTTTGCAAGCATCGCGTCAGGCACGATGAACGTAAGTGTGGCAATCGACGTACGCGGGTTGGTGAAGAATTGATCTACGTTCGTATGCACCGCGCCGTCGGAAACGGCATACGCATTCGCCACCGCATTGATAAGTGCCATTTGACTCTGCGTGACTGCGTTCTGGTCTATAGTGAGTTGCTCCTGGCGCGTGCCAGCCATGAGCGAAGCAAGATTCGCTTCTGCAACGGCGAGACTCGCCCGAGCCTGTTGAAGCACCGCAGAGAGATTCGCCGTATTGAGTTCTGCGATGACCTCTCCTGCGCTCACATGGTCACCGAGAGTATGGTAAATGTGTGCAATCGTACCCGTGTTTTGGAACCCGAGCGAAACACTCTTCGTTGGCGTTGTGTTACCTGTAACGGAAACTGTCTCGGTAATAGATCCCTGCGTGACAGTTACAAATTGATATGACGCGCTATTGCTCCGCATGAAGAACCAATATCCGCCGCCAATAATCGCCAATACCAATATGATCCACAGAACCCATTTTGATTTCAGAAATGTCATCATAATATGTTCCATTATATTGTGAATCCTCTATTTTGCACAGGCAGTCACTCGACCGCTCCACACGGCCCAAAAAGAGTCATACTATAGGGAGCGGATCATTCCCCGCTTTTAATCATCTCTTTTCACCTGCATGAAAACAAAGTTATATCACGGTATTTCTTTCATTCTCGTCATAGTCGGTGGGCTCAATTGGGGTCTCATCGCGCTTGGCAACTATATGGGCGGCAACTGGAATGTCGTGAATCTCCTTCTCGGCTCGGTGTCCTGGCTGGAGGATCTCGTCTACCTGCTCGTCGGCCTTTCGGCGCTCCTTCTTATCTTCTCGCACAAAAAGGATTGCCGATGTTGTGGCACTGGCGCTCCAAGCACTCCGGGAATGGGAATGTAGGCACCGGTTTTTAGGCAACAAAGAAGAATCGCCGGCGTTCCGCGCCGGCGATTCTTTATAAACGTGAAAGGATGCGGTTTTTTTGTATACATTCACGATTACGGTTGATTTTTAGTGAATAGGAGCTATACCAGCGAACCGCCAAACCATTTCCGCATTTCTCGAAAAAGGCGTGTGGAAAATCGAGGAGGATTAAGGACAACAAACACAAAAGTCTGACCTCAGTATTTTTCTCCTAATTTAATGCGTGCAATGCGGTGAAATAGTAGCCTTTGCACGAACTTTCTTTGAGCGAAAAGACCAGTGATGCGCGCCTCGTCCGCTCCCTGCGGTCGCGGAAGCAAAAACCAAAAATTTTCCTTACCTTTCTTTTTTCGCCTTTCGGCGGTGGGTGTGTGTGGAGCCGACAAAAAATGGAAAAGAAATTTTTGGTTTTGCTTCGCAGTTTGGAAACTCCACAATGGGCAACAAAGTATTCACATTGAAGCCCCTTGCTCAGTGATCAAAAGGCGATCCGAGGCGCTTCCTCTCCGCGTTTATTTGAGGAAAAATTATAAAACGGCTGGTGTGGCTCACTTGAGCCTAAAAATGAAAAGGACAATTAAATTTTTCTTGGCGACAAATTTTAATTAGAACCTTTTCCCTTAATAGCAATTTTATAAGCCAAGAAGGATAACAGAATTGATTCGATAAAAACAAAAGGGAAAATTACAATGGCACCAAGAATACCCCATTCAGGATCCGAGAAAGCAGCTAATAATAAAACTGGGATGGTATATATAATTGATCTGTAAAAAGTATATCTATGTAAAGTGTTTGCAGACCTGCGTTTAATTATGAATTCTGCCATAAATACGAACATAGCTTGAATAATCAATATAATCGGTAGTACAAGAGATGATTTATCAAAATTCATATATTTAATTGACCCAAAAGAGATAGTTGCAGTTCCTTTATTTTGATCAAGCTTATTTTCATTAAAAGAGATAAGCTTCATAACTGCGCCCGAATAATAAAAAGGATTAGATCTAAACTTGAGTATTTGCTGTTCATTGTTTTTGGGTGAAAGGAATATATAATCACCAACAACAACAAGCACCACCCCTGTCTCTGATTCACTGTATTTCGTATAGTAAGTATCCGATGGGTATTTATTCACACCAACTGGAGATCCACTGAATCTTTCGCCATCAGCTGGTCTGTGTATGCTAGAAAAATGAATCACCACCCCATTATTTAATTGGACAGAATCATTTTGCCCTATGGTAAATGTGCCATCGCCTCGAAAAGCAGTTGCCACTATCGGCGTATTAAACCTATGGGATAACCATGAAATTGAAAAAAAGGTCATATAAGCAAGCACGATGGCCATCACAACAAAAACAATAGTTACAACTTTTTTATGATCCATATGCATATGTTTATATGTAATAATTAATCGCGTTGTCCCCAGTTACAATGAAGAAAAACTTCATTTGTACAAAAAAGTCGGTTCGAACTTTCAAATTAAGGATCGAACCATCTTTTTTGAGCCACGCGGAGCGTGGCGAATCCT
>PFPP01000019.1 GCA_002793115.1 Candidatus Kaiserbacteria bacterium CG_4_10_14_0_2_um_filter_50_16 | reverse complement strand
AGGCGGGCGGAAGGGGGGTTTTGGGGGGAATTCCGCCCGCCCTACAAATTTTGGGCGAAATCTGTTCGAATTTTTTCGAACGCACACCGCAGAAAGAAACTTCCAGTTCGGACAGAGACGCGCCGCTTCGCGACGCGGGTGAGGTGGGGTTCAGAAAATGCCGCCGCGTAGCGGCGAATTGGCTCGGCGTCGGTGGGAAATGCATTAGTGTCGCGCCTTCGGCGCGACCCCATTTCGGCTTCAAAATGCGATTTCGATTTCTGGCGGTGTGTATTAGACAAAGTTCGACTGCATTTCGAGCTGAACCCTGATGACCAATGATGCGCGCCTCGTCCGCTCCCTTCGGTCGCGGGAGCAAAAACCAAAAATTTTCCTTACCTTTCTTCTTTTCCTCGGCGGGGTGTGGTACACTCCATATTTGAAGAATTGATCAAGTAATTCTATGGAAAGTTTTGAACCAAAATTTCATTCAATTATGGAAAAGCCAAAAGAACCAGAAAAAAGGGAAGCACCTTTTGAGGTAATGAAAACTCCTGGAATTGTTATCCAGGAAGAAAAAGGTGCTCAACTGTTTTCTTTATTGTTAAAAGCAGAAAATCCGGAATGGGGAGAAACTGAAACTCCTTTAGCAAAAGAGACGACAGATTATTTCCGTGATAATCCGTTAAATCCCGAAATCATAAAAACCATTAAAGATTTTTATGCACAGGGCGTAGATGAAGAAACTCTTTATAATTTAGCTCTTACATATCGGCACCAAGAAAGAGCTGAAAAAGTTTTTGAAATGGCGGGGAAATATAAACCTCATGTAATAAATCCGCGAGAAATTCATCAAAAACTTTTAGCACTTTTGGAATCATTTGACCAAACTTTTTCTGCTTCGCCATTGGCGGGAAAATTCGCCGCAGAAATTGAACTGGACAGAAACGAGCGATTAGCAAGATTAACGGAAACTAGAAAAAGAATTGAGAGCTTGATTGATTTTTTCAAGCCGGATTCTAAAACGACAAATATGCAAAAAATTAAGTTTTGTACCAACTGACCCTCTTTATATAGTTAATTCTGGTAGATCTTTTTCTGCTTTTACTGGCGAACAAATAATAATTTCCCATATTGATAATGTTGATAATCAAGACCATGAATTTTTGCATGGAATCATAAATCCTATTGTAGAAAAACTATCTCAACAATTAACCAACGAACAAAAAGAAAAAATATATCATCTCGCTAGTGAAAAACTAAAGCAAGATTACAGCGACGGACATTTTAGTTTGCTATGTGAGGAAATTATAAGAACTTACAACGATATTTTTAAGAAGGGAGAAAAACCACAAACCTATGAGGATTTTGTGCAAAAAATTTCTGGTATTAGCGAAGACCAATTTCAAAAATTTTTAGCGCAAAGCAAAAACTTTAAAGTGAGATGCGACGAACTCGGAATAACCACAATTGAAGATTTCAAAAATAAATCTCAAGAATATTTTGAACGATTCGAGAAAAACCAATTAAGAGATTTAATTTTTAAAATCTACCAAGAATATTCAAATCGCCCAAACAAGGGAACCGAAAATTTTGAAAGGTTTGTTTTAGCAAAATTTTCGGCTAAAATATAAGTGTTGATTTGAAATTGGCTACCGAATTTCCGAAAACCCCCCAGTCCGAAACCCGCCCGCATTCCTCCACAGACCCCTCCTGCGGGCGGGAAAAGAGTCGAGGCAGGGCGAATCCTTTCCACCAGATAAAATTGTTTCGCCCTTCTGAGTCCGCTTTAATCATTTGGATTCTGCTCGAAATACATTCGAACTTCGTTCAATACACACCGCAAATTTTCGAAAAGAGTTTCTGAATGCAAAATGGGGTCGCGCGAAGCGCCGTCTGTTCCGAATTCCACCCGCCGAATCCAGAATCCAAAAGGGTTTTCCACGCTCCGCGTGGCTCAAAAAGGAGAGTTTTGTGTTGACAGAAATACGACGCTGTAGTTAGAGCGAGAGAGTCGTGAAAAAATTCTGACTCGTGGTTGCAATATTGTTCGAGACATCCTTTGACTCGATAATGTAGTTGTATGTCGTGCTGGCGGTAAGCGGCGAGAGCGTCAAAGCATGCGCCGTTAGAAGCCCGCTGCCTGTAACTGTCGTTGCGATCGAAAGATCGAGCGGCGTCGATGTCGCGAAGTAGACCTTACTCGTTGCAGGTTCATTCGTAGCCCAGGAAATGCTCGCGGAGGTCGATGCGACCGATCCTATCGAGATTGCCGAAATAATCGGTGCGATTATGTCCGTGGCGGGCTGATTCTCTTCGCCATCAAGATGTTTTTTAATGCCGGGCGGAAGCGTCTGACACACTGGTATTGTAGGTCGTTCACCATCATATTTACGCAACCAGCCCGGAGCGATGAGGTGTCCTGGCGGCACGATTGCGCATATATGTCCCTTGCCGATACTCACAGTCGAAGTGGCATGTCCATCATCATGTTCAGCTGCTATTGGATTTTCGTTCAGATCATCGTCAATGTCTCGAAGAGTTTTCGGACCAATAAAACCTACCTGATCGAGCCCATGTTTGTGTTGATAACGCTTCAGTGCTTCTTTGGTCAAGCGCCCAAAAAATCCAGAGATAAGCCCTTCGGGGTAGATACTCGGATCAGCCGCGAGTATCGTTTGGAGAAGCTTGACGCCATCTCCTTTGTCGCCCAAGCGAAGAAATCCGATCATGCTCGAAGTAAGCGCGGTCGTCGAGGCGTTGTTGGTGCTCGTCTGCGCTCCGCCGAGTATTTGTTGGACATTTGTAACCGTGGTGGTATCGACACCGAACGCCTGAAGAAGCGAGACAACGGCCTGTATTTGGCCCGTCGTCAATGCCGTCGCACTCGCAGATGTTGGCACAGCGACAGCGGTCAAAAGCGCGAGGCATACCGAGAACGAAATAAACGCTTTTTTCATACATTCAAAATTTATTAGTTTAGTAACTGACCGACTAATAGTAGCATACATACGGCGCACGTGTTACCAATAGCAAGGTCTGACAACATGTCCTTGAGAATCGGCTATGCTACAACGAGATGTCTTTTATCTTTGGTACCTATATATTATGTCCTTGAAACAGTTATTAGCTTCGCATAGGTATACGAAGTTATGCCCGACACGTATGTTGCAAAAGTTTCCAACAGTTTCAGAATAACGCTGTCCACATAGCATTTCTTGCACAAGGGAGTACTATTACTGTAATAGAGAAAGTTTTTTATTCACTCATCTAATTTTATCTTGCGTATGTCGAAAACCACCAAAATTTCCGTTCGCACAAAGACACTCGAGCAGGATAATTTTCTTACACCTGCTAAAAATGTCGAGTTGATCTCGAAAGAAACGCGCCGCTATCGCGATATGATTCCCCAGATCGAGAAACGAGACGGGCGGCTCGTGCAGTTTGATTTCGATAAGATTTCTTCTGCTGTGTGGAAGGCGATGGCCGAAGTAGGTGAAGGTGATCAAGAAGACGCGGTACTTGTGTCACACCAAGTGGCTGGCGAACTCGGACGATTTGCGAAAAAATACAAAAATTTCCTTCCCGGAGTTGAAGGCATACAAGATTCGGTGGAGAAATATCTCATTCTCAATGATTATGTAAAAACTGCGAAGGCATACATTCTCTACCGCGACAAGCGGGCGCAGTTGCGCGCAGCGCATGCTGATATACCAGAGCATGTGCGAAAGCTCGCCGAGGAAAGCAAGAAATATTTTTCCGGCAATGCGCTCGGCGAATTCGTGTATCTGCGCACGTATGCGAAATGGATCCCAGAAAAAGGTCGGCGCGAAATGTGGATCGAAACAGTTGATCGCTATGTGAATTTTATGCGTGAGAATCTTGGCGACAAACTTACCGAGAAAGAATATGCTGACGTGCGTATGGGCATCTTGAAGCAGGAGGTGATGCCATCGATGCGCCTCATGCAATTTGCGGGCGAGGCGGCACGCCGCTGTAACACCTGCGCGTACAATTGCACATTCACGGCGCCGACAAAACTCGAAGATTTTGCCGAGATCATGTACCTCTCGATGCAGGGGTGTGGTGTCGGCTTCGCTGTGGAGAGCCAAAATGTCGAACAGCTCTCGCAAATCAAGAAACAAACGGGGCAAAAACTACCGACGCACATTATTGTTGATTCAAAAGAGGGCTGGTGTGATGCGCTTACCCTCGGCATGAAAACGTGGTACGATGGAAAAGATATTTTATTCGATTCCTCCCAGGTTCGCCCGGCGGGTGCGCGTCTGAAAACGATGGGCGGGAAGGCGAGCGGCCCTGAGCCGCTTCGCAGTCTTCTTGCCTTCACTCGGGAACGAATTTTCTCGCGCGCAGGGCGGCGTCTACGCGCAATCGACGTGCACGACATCATTTGTAAAATAGGCGAATGCGTCGTCGCTGGTGGAGTGCGGCGCACCGCGATGATTTCGCTCTCCGATCTCGACGACGTCGAGATGCGCGATGCGAAGAGGGGCCAATTCTATATGACCGATCCGCACCGTTCAGTCGCGAACAATTCCGCGGTCTATGAGACGCGGCCGACCAACGCCGAGCTTATGGACGAATGGGTTGCGCTCATGAAAAGTGGAAGCGGCGAGCGAGGCATCTTCAATCGCGGGTCGCTCTCGGTGACGTTCCCCAAGCGTCGCATCGACCACTTCAAAAAAATAGGTTTTATAGGAGAAGATGGCGTGGTGCGCGGGTCTATCGGCACGAATCCGTGCGCCGAAATCATTTTACAATCGAAGCAATTCTGCAATCTCTCAGAGGTCATCGCGCGTGCGGATGATACCGAAGCATCACTTCTTCGGAAAATACGCCTCGCATCCATCCTCGGTACCTACCAATCGACGCTTACAAAGTTCGGTTACATCTCGAAAGAATGGACCGACCATTGCCGTACGGAACGGCTCCTCGGCGTCTCGGTCACCGGGCAGTGGGATTCACCTGTGGCGCGACAGCCGGAGACGATGCGGAAACTTCGTGATATGGCGATCAAAACAAACATCGCCTATGCGAAACGCTTCGGCATCGAGCGTTCACTCTCGGTCACTGCCGTGAAGCCCTCGGGAACCGTTTCGCAGACTTTCAACTGTGCGTCGGGCATTCATCCGCGCCACGCGCCGTATTATATCCGCCGCGTGCGCATCAGCGCGACCGACTCGCTCTTTAAAATGATGCGCGACCAGGGTGTGCCGTATTATCCGGAGGTGGGGCAGTCGATGGAAGAAGCGAACACCTTTGTACTTGAGTTTCCAATCAAGGCACCTGATCATTCGGCGGACACGCGGTTCAAGGACGACATCTCGGCGCTCGAACAGCTCGAATATTGGAAACGGGTGAAATTAAACTTCACCGAGCATAATCCCTCGGCAACCATCTCGGTGGGGGCATCCGAATGGATCAGCGTCGTCGATTGGATACAAAAGAACTGGGATATTATCGGCGGCCTCTCATTCCTGCCGCGTTCCGACCACGTCTACCGCCTAGCGCCGTATGAGGCGATTACGAAAGAAGAATATGAAGCGCGCATGGCTCGTTTCCCTAAGATGGATTATTCGAAACTTATCGCCTACGAGCGTCAGGACGAGACAGAAATGAAAAAGGAGCTCGCCTGCGCAGGCAACGCCTGCGAAGTAATTTAAGTCGTTAAAGCAATCGCCCGCGCAGGAGCGCGGGCGATTGCATCTTTGTGGACCGGGCCGATAAGCCGAATTCTGTCGCGGACGATCATTTATCTTGGCCCTCGATTACTCTCGGGCTCGAGCGGCACTCCCCTCGATTACTCTCGGGGCTCGGCCTTGCACGGCAGTAAGGATTTGGCCGTTTCATCTCGGAAGTTACCTCCCGACTCATCCAATCAACGATGGGATGCTTGTTTGCTTTCGCATTCAAGCGTCTCTGATCGCACCTCGCACCTCGCGGCGTGCGGGAATTACCCGCTACCATTCTCCCCGCCCTATGCGGGGCCGTGTTCGGACTTTCCTCCCCATGATTTCTACCATAGAGCGATCGCCTAGCCCGGTCCATATGTAGTATACTCTATTTCTTGTAAAACTCATTCAGGGTACGATAATCCTTGACATACCAGATAAGATGCTTGCGTTTCGACATGAAGTCGTAGAG
>PFPP01000020.1 GCA_002793115.1 Candidatus Kaiserbacteria bacterium CG_4_10_14_0_2_um_filter_50_16 | reverse complement strand
TACAAGGACCGTGAAAACGGCGAAGGCCGGGAAATGATCTCCATCGAGAGACAGGTTTTTCCGTACATCACAGATAGGAGTCGATAATCGTGAACGCGCTCCAGATCGTTCAGGAAGTCCAGAAACGGCTCAGGCTGCCGCAAGCCGTATCCTTTGCTGATACACACGGGAAGCTGATCCTGGCTTTCCTGAACGATGTCCAGCGAAACATGATGACGGACAATTGTATTTGGGATGAACTCAAGGTCACTCATTTTCTGAATACATCCAGGGACGTGGTTCTTTACCCTGTGGCGCCTTCCGGGATTACGGAACTCGACAAGGTTCTGTATATCGAGTTCGGAGGCAAAACCGTTATTAAAAAGGATGATGCCTTTTTCCGGGAATACCGGAGTGCCAACCGAAATTTGTGGGGATCCGAATCCGGAGAGATTGTTTTTACGCCGGTAGCAGACCCTCCCGGGCTCAACGACCTGTTCACAAGCGGGGATTTTAACGGATCAGCGGATGTGACCTACACCGTCGTGGCCACAGCCGGAAACACCTACGAATGGCAGGAATCCGGAGGCGCATGGACGACCGGCGTGGCCATGGTTGCAGGCACAGCGCAACTCTTATCCCGTGGCGTTTACATCACATTTGCCGCCGCAACCGGACATACGACCAATGACTCATGGGCGTTCACAGCCAAGGTACAGACCAGGGGAGAGCCTCTTTACTGGCGATTTTACGGGAAAAGCGTCCTTCTCCCCCAGATTGAAATAGCGCCGATACCCGATCAGGTCTATACGCTCAGGGTGGAACTTACCAAGAAGCCGCCGATGCTTGTCAATGCTGCGGATGTCCCGGTCCTCGATACGGACACCTGCATCCTCGGCACGATGGTAAAGGCCAGGTCGGAGCAGGGCGAAAATTTTATGTCGGAACTTGAAGAATTTAAACTCAAACTGAGCATGTACTCCACGTCCCAGGGCGACAGCAACTTCGGTGAATCCATGGAGCCGTATTGATGGGGAATCAGGTTCTATCCAAACCCATAGGCAATTTCGTCGGCGGCGAGACCACCAAGCAGGCAAAGTCCGACATGGATCCGAGGTATTCCCTCCTTTGTTCCAATATGTTCGTTTCAGAACTC
>PFPP01000035.1:18021-25917 GCA_002793115.1 Candidatus Kaiserbacteria bacterium CG_4_10_14_0_2_um_filter_50_16 | reverse complement strand
TGAAAGAATTCATCACCATGCAATGCGAGAGATTCTATTATAAACTCGGCTTCGGTGGTCAATCATTTTAATAATAATCACTTCACCCTCCACTTTGTATAAAACACGATAATCGCCGATGCGTAATTTATAAACTCCTTTCAAACCATACTGCAGAAGCTCTGGTGCAATATCTGCATAGTTTTCCGCTAGCCAAGTCACTTTTGCGACAACTTTCTGCGCAATGGAGAAATCAATGGCTTCCAAATCAGCATCCGCTCTGTCATCCTACTTAACCGAGACCATACTTCTTCACAATCTTTGCGTGAGAAATTAACTTAGATGTTGTATTGAGACGATTCTTTAACCTTCGTAAAAACTGTTTATTTAGCGACAAAAAGCTGTCTGGATCGCCAAGCAATTCATTGAGTTTCCTCTCAACAATGAAATCTATTTTTTTATCGAGTGCCTTTACAGTCATTCGGATAGTATAGCATATGTGTGCAATACGCGCTTTATCTATAGTTGGACGCGCTATACTTTACTCATATGCACGTTTCAGAAGGAGAGCTGAAAGAATTTATTATTGATTCGGGCCTCGTCGCCAAGAAAGATATTGATGCGGCCGACGAGGAAGCGAGAAAACGCGGGCAATCGCTCGGCGACATCCTCGTCTCGCGCGGCTCTTTGAGCGACGATGCGCTCCGGCGCATTCAGGCATACGTGCTCGGCATCCCTTTTGTGAACTTGAAGGAACACCGCGTCCCGATTGACATCCTCGCACTCATCCCGGAACCGATCGCTCGCACGCACAATATTATAGCGTTTCGAAAGGACGGCGATTCGCTCGAGGTGGCAATGCTCGATGTCGACGACCTCGTTTCTATCGATTCGGTACGCAAGAAGACAGGGCTCAAGATATTGCCTCGATTGACCGACACCGAGAGCATCAAGTATGCGCTTCTACAATATCAGAAGTCGCTCAAGGATGAATTCGGAGATATTATCTCGACCGAAACGGGGAAAATACGCATCATCGCGGAGGGCGGGAAAGATCTCTCGGGCGATGAGCTGAAGAAGATGGCGGAGGATTTACCGATTGTGCGCATCGTCGACACTCTTCTGCGACATGCCATCGTGCAGGGTGCTTCTGATATTCATATCGAACCGATGGAGGATCAGGTGCTAGTCCGGTATCGCATCGATGGTATTTTGCATGACGCGATGACGTTGCCGAAAATCGCGGCGGCGGGTATTATCGCACGCATCAAGGTGCTCTCCAATCTGAAGCTCGACGAAAAGCGTCTCCCGCAGGACGGTCGCTTCAAGATGGAGACCGAGGCCGATCGGGTTTCCTTCCGCGTTTCGATTCTTCCTACATTTTTCGGCGAGAAGACGGTGATGCGCCTTCTGCGCGAGACAGGCGAGGGATTTACGCTGGAGGCGCTCGGACTCCACGGCGAAAATATGGAGCGCATACGTAAAGCGCTCACCCAGACGACCGGTATCATCCTTATTTCTGGTCCGACGGGTTCCGGTAAGACGACGACGCTCTATACCATGCTTGACATCCTCAACAAACCGGATGTGAATATCTCGACAGTCGAGGACCCCATCGAATACCAAATGAAGCGTGTCAACCAGACGCAAGTGAATCCGCAAATAGGGTTCACCTTCGCGAACGGGCTCCGGTCACTCGTGCGTCAAGACCCGGACATTATCATGGTCGGCGAGATACGCGACAGCGAAACGGCTTCGCTCGCAATCAATGCGGCGCTGACCGGTCATCTCGTGCTCTCGACAATACACACTAACAGCGCGGCGGGTGCTATTCCGCGCCTGATCGACATGGGCGTCGAACCGTTCCTCCTCGTCTCCACCATCCGCGTCATTGTCGGACAACGCCTCGTGCGCAAGTTTTGCGAAGATAAGGAAGCCTATACGATGGATAAAGCTACCCGAGTAAAAATTGCGAGCGACGTGGAATTTAACACCGCATTCAAAGCGCTCCAGGATGAAAAACTGGTGAAGGAAGGTTCTTCACTCGATGATATTTCTTTCTATCGGCCCGTGCCTTCGAATGAATGCGAGGATGGCTACAAGAGCCGCATCGGTATTCACGAAGTGCTTGCCGTCTCGCCTGCCATCCGCGAAATCATTCTGCACTCGAGCACGAGCGACGCTCTCGAGGCGCAAGCGAAAAATGAGGGCATGCTCACGATGTTCGAGGACGGCCTTTATAAGGCGATGCATGGCATTACCAGTATTGAAGAGGTTCTCCGTGCGATAACAGAATAACTATGAAATTCCGCGCAACGATACGCAAAGAGGGTATGCCGGATTCCACGAGTATCATCGAGGCGCCGTCACGTTTCGCAGTGTACGAACAGGTGCAGAAGGAAGGAGGAATCGTCGTCGAGCTTACTGAAAGAGAAAGTGCGTTCAAGTTCCCCGCATGGCTCTCCTTCAACGTCAGCACTGGGATAAAGCACTCTGAAATAATCCAAGTGGCAAGAAGTCTTTCAGCAATGCTCAACGCCGGTCTCTCGCTTTCTCGATCGCTCTCGATTATTGAACGGCAATCAGGTAATAAGTATCTAAAGACGATTGTCACCGAGCTTTCCGAATCGATTAAGAAAGGATCTTCATTCCATGAGGCGTTAGCCGCTTATCCAAAAGTATTCTCCAAATTATTCATCGCGATGGTGCGGGCTGGCGAGGATTCCGGTTCGCTTTCTGACGCGCTCACGGTCGTCGCTCTTCAGATGGAACGCTCGGAAGAACTGATTCGCAAAATAAAAGGTGCGATGATATATCCTTCTATCGTCATCTCGGCCGTTGTCATCGTCGGTATCCTGATGCTCATCTATGTCGTGCCGACCTTGACCAGCACTTTCGATCAGCTCGGCGTACAGGTGCCGCTCGCGACTCGCATTATCGTCGGCCTGTCGAACCTCATGGTGGCTCATGTCATACTCGTACTCGTCGCACTCGTCATACTCGTCGCGGGGAGCACTACTTTCGTCCGTTCAAAGTTCGGAGGCGACGTGGTGCTTTCGGCCGCTCTGCACCTGCCGGTCATAAATGAGCTCATACGCGAAACGTATACTGCGCGCGCTTCGCGCACGCTCTCTTCGCTCCTCTCCTCCGGTGTACCGGTGCTCGAAGCACTTTCTATAACTAAGGAAGTCGTACAGGCAAACGCATTTGCGAAGGTGGTTGGGGAGGCGGAAGAGCACGTGAAGAAAGGCGAGTTACTTTCCGCATCATTCGCCACGCACGAGAAACTCTACCCGATACTGATGAGCGATATGCTCGCCGTAGGAGAGGAGACCGGAAAAGTTGCGGATATGCTGAAACAGATTGCAGAGTTCTATGAGGGAGATGTCGCGCAGAAGACAAAAGATCTCTCGACCATCATCGAGCCAGTACTTATGCTCCTTATCGGCACATTCGTCGGTATCTTCGCCGTTTCTATGATTTCCCCGATTTATTCGCTCTCATCCGCTTTCTAACATGAACGCATCGCGTGGATTTTCGCTTATTGAAATCATTATTTCGATCTTCTTTGTAGGTGTTACATTGCTTTTGCTCCAGGCAATTATACAGAGCGGTGTGCTTGTTAGAACGTCAAAAAATCAAGGCATTGCGCTTGCAATTGCCCGCAATGAACTTGAAAACCTGCGCGGAAGCGGCTATACCGCGCTTCCGTCAAGCGGTTCGTTCCCGAACAGTCTTTTGGGTACGCTTCCGCCGGTAGCGACAACGACGCTTACCGTAAACGCTTATAATGAGAAAACGAAACAGGTTACCGTACATGTCATATGGAAAGATCCTGGCACTGCCGCATCGAGCACGGTCTCGCTTTCAACGCTTATCACCCAAACCGGCGGACTTCCATGAAATACACCCTCCTCCAAATACGGCAGCGCGCTTTTACTCTCGTCGAGACGATAATTGTCGTTGCACTTGGCACCAGTATGATGATCGTCCTTGGTCTCTTGATCTATAATTTCAATACGACTGTAGTGTATGAACAGACACTCGCACAATCGTCCGGCTCAGCGAGCGCTGTTATGCGCGAGATTGAATCACTAGCACTTCCGGCTGATGCGGTACTTCAGATGCATACTTTTTCAGGTGTACCTCACACCTCCTCTGCAACCGAGCTTATCCTCGAGATCCCTTCCATCGACAACTCCGGAAATGTTATCGCGAATACATACGACTATGCGAGGTTTTATCTCGTCGGAACGGACGTGTATCGCCATCTTGAAGCGTATGATTTGAGTTCTCGTACTTCTGGCACAAAACGGTTGGGCTCCACTGTACAGACGCTGACGTTTATCTATAACAATTCTGATTTCCCTAGGGTAAGTGCTATAACGGTCGACGTGCAGACACGAACTCAGGTAAAGCAGAATGTTCTTTCCTATCATCTGCGGGAATACGTCCGATTACGTAATTATTAATTCATCCCGTATGCATCGCATCCACTTCATTCCTACACCTCATCGAGGATATGTGCTGATTCTGGCACTTGTTTTTCTCGGCATCTTTTTTACCGTTGCTGCTGCGTACCTGAACTTTGTGACAATCTCTGCGCGAAGCGCGCGGTACGACATCGCGAGCGCGCAGGCGCTTTCTATCGCCGAGGCCGGCGTGGATGAGGCAATATATCAACTGAATCAGGATCCGAATTACGCCGGCGAGATGAACACGGCTCTCGGAAGTGGCGCTTACACCGCCACCGTTTCAAATGTAAATACGAATACCAAACGCCTGACGGTTACTGGGTCTGTCCCGAATGCAACGAATCCAGTGGCGACCAAGACGGTGACCGTGCTCGCCAATATCAATTCCTCGATGGTCTCTTTCCACTATGGCGTGCAGGTAGGCGTAGGCGGCGCGAACATGAACAATGGTTCTGAAATAATCGGCAATCTTTTCTCAAATGGCAACGTCTCCGGTAGCGGCACCATTACTGGAGACGCTACCGTTGCGAGTGGAACGCCGGCGACTTCGCTCAGCGGTATCACGGTAAACGGTACAGCATGGGCGCACTCGCTTTCGAGCTGCACGATTGGCGGAGACGCTTTCTATCAGAGTATTTCTGGCTGTGCGGTAGGGGGCACGCAACATCCGGGTAGCGCCGACGTGCAGGCGGTGGCTATGCCTATTTCAGACGCACAGGTAAGCGCGTGGGAAGCGATTGCTACTGCCGGAGGAGTCACTGCCGGACCTTATACCGTGAGCGGCGCAAAAACATTCGGCCCACAAGAAATAGACGGCAACCTCACGGTGGGCATAGGCGCCACCCTTACACTCAGCGGTGTCGTGTGGGTAAGGGGTAATGTTACATTCGCAAATAATTCCGGGCTTACGGTTTCTCCAACGACGGGAAACGCCGGGGCAATCATAATCGCGGATGTTCCGGGAAGTGAGGCGACGGAGGGTGTTGTTACGCTTTCGAATAATATGACCGTTTCAGGTAACGGCAGCGCTGGAAGTTATCCCATGGTTCTCAGCACCAATTCCGGTCCGACCGCAATTGCCATGAACAATAATTCCAATAGCGTCATTCTCTACGCATCAAGAGGCACAATTTCTGTCAGTAATAACGCGGGTGCGAATGAAGTCACCGCATACCGACTTTCGCTCGGCAATAACGCAACTATCACATACTTAAGCGGTTTACAAAGCCAAAGTTTCTCGAATGGCCCCGGAGGATCGTGGGCTGTCGTGCCGCGCACGTACTCGATCTCACGCTGATCTGGACAGACGCACGGCCTGGTATCATATCTGTATGCTCATTGTCGCCAACTGGAAGGCATATATTGAAGATCTTGCGAAAGCGAAGAAGCTTTTTGCGACGGGTAAGCGGCTCGCGCGCATGACCGGCGTCAAAATTGTGCTCGCGCCGCCCGCCCCCTTCTTAGGGATGCTTGCGTCGAGAAATAAATCAGACGTCGCTTTTTCCGCACAGGATATTTCGGTAACGACAGGAGGCGCTAAGACCGGCGAAGTGACGGCGGCGGCATATGCGGCGGCGGGCGTGACCTATGCTATCATCGGACACTCCGAGCGTCGCTCCGCAGGTGATACCGATGCGATTATCGCCGAGAAACTTGTACGGGTGTTTGCTCACGGAATTATTCCAGTTCTCTGTATCGGCGAACACGAGCGCGATGGTGAAGGCCATTATCTCGCTGTCGTGCGCGAAGCATTGACTCTCGCGATGGAACCGCTCGCACCGAAGGAACGCACGAAAGTCATTGTCGCCTACGAACCAATCTGGGCAATCGGGAAGGATGCCGCATTTGCCATCGGATCGAACGATCTCGCCGAGATGACGCTTTACATCCGTAAAGTACTGGCGGAACTTCTGCCGGGAAAGAATTCTTCCCGCTCGCTCGTTCTCTACGGCGGCTCAGTCGAACCGGAAAATATCCGCATGCTCGCCGCGAATTCGAGCATTGACGGGTTCCTCATCGGGCATGCATCGGTTGATCCAACTCTCTTTTCATTACTCGTAAAACAATTGGTATAACAATGCGCACCATACGCGACATCCGATTATTCGAAAACATTCCGATACTCGTGCGCGCGGCGCTGAATGTACCAGTCGAAAACGGATGCGTGGTGAATAACTACCGCCTGCGACGGGCGGTGCCGACGATACGGTTCCTTGCCGAGCGAGGAGCGAAAGTCGTGCTTATAGGCCATAGTGGAGAAAAGGGGACTGAGACGCTCGAGCCGGTCGCGCGTGCTCTTGGCGGACTTATTCAAGATGTCTCGTTTTTCGACGAGAGTATCGGGGAACGTGTGCGCGCGGCGATTCGCGACCTATCGCCAGGACACGTTTTAGTATTGGAAAATCTGCGCCGTGACAGGGGCGAACGGGGAAACGATCTGGCATTCGCGCGCGAGCTCGCAGCGCTCGCTGATGTGTTTGTCCAAGATTCATTCGACACATGCCACCGCGCACACGCCTCGATCGTCAGCATCCCGGAACTTTTGCCGAGCTATGCAGGATTGCTTCTCGAGGAAGAAATCCAGGGACTTTTGCAGGCGCTCACGCCAACACATCCCTCGCTTGCTGTCATCGGCGGAGCGAAGTTCAGCACGAAAGAACCAGTGCTTGCGATGCTTCTGGAGAAGTACGACAAAGTGTTCGTCGGCGGTGCACTCGCTAACGATTTCCTCAAGGCATCGGGGCAAGAAGTGGGGGAATCAATTGTCTCGATCGCCGATCCAGCTCGTGTCAAGAATCTTCTCGCTAATCCGAAGCTTGTGTTGCCGATTGATTCTGTCACTAAAAATGACCAAATCCTCGATCAAGGTCCGGGCACGATAGCTCTTTTGGCCAATCTTGCGCAAAAGGCGAAAACTATTCTCTGGAACGGCCCCTTGGGAAATTATGAAAATGGATTTGTTGACGCGACCGACGCTTTTGCATACGCAGTTGCGAATTCGAGTTCTCATTCAATCATCGGCGGTGGCGACACTGTTGCCGCCATAGAAAATCTCGGTCTCTTGCCGCATTTCTCATTCGTCTCTACCGGCGGCGGCGCCATGCTCGATTTCCTCGCGAAAGGTACCCTCCCCGGCATCGAGGCACTTGACAAATATACTATTTGAGTAGTATATTTAATAGCGGGAAGTGAGCCAATGGGGCTCACTTAAAAAAGGAGGTCTTTTTCTGAAGAAGAAAATGGGAACGAAACCAGCGAAACAATTGTTGCATTGGTTTGGTTGGCTTTCACCACCTTCCTTTTTGGTGCAATCGTCGCGCCGATCGGGAAAGGATTCAGTGCATGGCTGACTCCGTGGGACATCCTGCTCATCCTCGGGGGGATACCATTGTTCTTTGTCATCAGCAACCTTGTTGATGACATAGCCGCTACTAAACTGGCG
>PFPP01000035.1:622-17943 GCA_002793115.1 Candidatus Kaiserbacteria bacterium CG_4_10_14_0_2_um_filter_50_16 | reverse complement strand
TTTAAAAGTTTCGCGCGGAGTTTTGAGGCGACTTTTTCGGACTCGCCAGGTAGATATTCTTTGCCGTGCCAATGCTCGTAGCCATCATTTACATAGCGCGGAATAACATGCACATGGAAATGAAATACAATCTGCCCTGCCGCGGACTCGTTATTTATGCCTATGTTGACACCATCTGAGCTAAGCGTCTCGCGAAGCGCGATTGAAATCTTTTGCGCGGTGCGCATTACCGCGGCAAGCATCTTATCGTCTACATCGAAAATGTTTCGCACTAATTTCTTCGGTACCACCAATGTGTGACCCGGATTCAACGGCTTCACATCAAGAAAAGCAAGCGTCTCTTCGTCTTCATATATGATCTCGGCTGGAATCTCGCGTCGAATGATTTTCATAAAAACAGTGTCTTCCATAGTGAAGACAGTATACAATAATGTTCACATGTTCCAGCTCCACGATTCTATAACCAGTGTTTTACGCGAAGAGCTCTCTGCCTATGACGACCTCACCGCCGCGCTCCTCTCACGGCGCGGCATCCTGACAAAAGAGGATGCCGAAAAATTTCTTAATCCATCGTATGACACTCATCTGTATGATCCGTTTCTGATGACTGATATGAGCAAGGCCGCGCGGCGACTCGCTGATGCGATTCTCGCGGAAGAAAAGATTGCGATTTGGAGCGACTATGATTGCGACGGCATTCCTGGCGGCGTCGTGCTTCATAATTTTCTAAAAAAAGCCGGTGCGAATTTTGAAAATTATATTCCTCATCGCCACGACGACGGCTATGGGATGAACATTGAAGGTATTGAGACACTTTCTAGGAATGGGGCGAAACTTATCGTTACGGTAGATTCCGGCATCACTGATATAGATCCGGTTGCACGCGCCAAAGGACTCGGCGCGGATGTCATTGTCACCGACCATCACTTACCGGGTCCCGCATTGCCCGATGCGTTCGCGATCGTGAATCCTCATGCGCGAACTAATGAGACGTATCCATTCCTCGAGCTCTGCGGCGCCGGCATCGCATGGAAACTAGTGTGCGCAACACTCGCAATTGAGCCGGGATTGCGAGAAAAAGTACCTGTTGGATGGGAAAAGTGGCTGCTCGATATGGTTGGGCTTGCGACCATCGCCGATATGGTCCCGCTCATTGGTGAAAATCGCGTACTCGCTACGTATGGATTGTTGGTGATGAGAAAATCACCAAGAATTGGCCTGCAGAAATTGTGTCGAGGAATGCGCGTAGAACAGCGTGCGCTCACTGAAGATGACGTTGGTTTTATGATCGCGCCGCGGGTGAATGCCGCGAGCCGAATGGGTGATGCACGTGACGCGCTACTCCTTTTTACAACCACGGATGAGAACGAAGCCGACCGGTTCGCGAAGAAACTGGAGAAGGCGAACAGAACGCGGAAGGCGGAAGCAGGCGCTATCACGCGCGCCGTGCGATCCCGTCTGCGGGAGCGTGGTGAGGTACGAACTGTGATTGCACTCGGGGATCCGCAGTGGCGGCCGGCTCTACTCGGACTCGTAGCGAATACTATCGCAGAAGAATACGAACGACCGGTTTTTCTCTGGGGGCGGGAAGGGAATCTACGCCTGAAGGGTTCGGCACGAAGCGGTGGCGCGACTCACCTGTTCGAACTGATGCGCGCCACAGAAAAAACATTCGTCGAATTCGGCGGGCATGCGGCCGCGTGCGGTTTCACCGTGCAAGATACTGAGGTATTTTTTCTTGAAGATCGGCTCGTTGAGGCGTATGCGCGTATGAGTATGGGGAGCGAACTTCTCGACGAACTCGCTATGCGCGCTGATGCAGTCATCACACCAGAAGAAGCAACTGATGCATTTCTCGCGAAAGTTGATCAACTCGCCCCTTTTGGTATACAGAACCCAAAACCTGTGTTTCTATTGCGCGAGGTTATCGTGAGAGAGATTTCATACTTCGGGAAAGGAGAAGAACATTTGAAATTAAAAATAAATTCTATTGATGGAAATGGACGCATTATCGATGCAATCGCATTCTTCGCGAAAGGGTCTCTCGCACGCATTGCAAAAGCACTTACCGCTGGCAATTGTGTGAATATGCTTGTGCATCTAGAGCGCGACACATTTTCTCGCGGCAATCCGGTGCGTTTGCGACTTCTTGATATGCGCTTGGTATGATGCCGGTATGAAATTCTTTATCCATGCCGATGGCGGAGCGAGAGGGAATCCTGGACTCGCTGGTGCTGGTGCGATAATTCGCGATGAATTCGGCAATGCGGTCGCAAGTGTCTCGCAATTTCTCGGTACGCACACCAACAATTTTGCAGAATACGAAGCAGTGATTCTCGGCCTTGAAGCTCTGACGAAGCTTGTGCAAAAAAAGAAACTGAATGTTATTGAGGTGGTGGTGAATATGGACAGTGAACTTGTCGTGAAGCAAATGCTTGGTGTATATAAAGTGAAGCATCCTGTCTTGAAAGAACAGCAGGCGCGCCTCGTGCAAGTTGCATCAACTTTCGGCACCGTCTCCTTCACTCATGTTCCGCGCGATGAAAATAGCGATGCCGATGCTCTCGCCAACGCCGCGATGGATCGCGGCGCATGATCCTCATTGTCGCCATCGTATCGGGATTCGCGAGCGGGGTGTTTTTAAGATCGATTTTCTCTTTTGGCTGGCCACCTATTATCTTTGTTTTTATCATCGCGGCGTTTCTTGGAGCCGCAACATTTCTAAAACCGCGCCGCGCGTACTCGCTCGGCGCGGTGTTTTTTGTTTTTGTTGCGCTCGGCATACTGCGTGCGATGGTCGCCGACACGCCCCTGCCAGAAACATTCGCGCGCGATGTGAAACACCGCGTATCATATGAAGGGGTAGTGGCCGCTGATCCTGATGTGCGCGACGCGAATCAGCGCGTCAAGATTCGTGTATTGCAAGATACCGAGAAAACCGAGGTACTTGCTGTCGCTCCGCGCTATCCGAGTGTCGCTGTCGGCGACACGATATATGTATCGGGTACGCTTGAAATTCCACAGGCGTTTGCTGACGACAACGGCCATGTCTTTCGCTATGATAAATATTTACAGCGCGACGACGTGCGCTTCATTCTCAATTTCGCCTACCTGCACGTTGTGAGCGAGGCACCTTGGTATTCAATCCGTGCGGCACTTGCGCGAGTGAAGCATACTTTTCTGCACGGAATTGCCACAACGCTCCCAGAGCCCCATGCCTCGCTCGCGGGCGGCGTGGTGATAGGAGGGAAGTCAGGACTCGGGAACGAACTGAAGGACGATTTCACGCGTTCCGGTCTCGTGCAGATCATCGTTCTCTCCGGCTACAACGTGATGGTCGTCGCGGAGTGGATCATGGCCGCGCTTGCGCTCACCACGCTCTCGAAGCGGTGGGGTGCTGGAGCAGGTGCACTCGCCGTGTTTGTCTTCGTCGGCATAGCGGGTGCATCGGCGACCGCCATACGCGCGATGCTCATGGCGCTCATTGCGCTTTATGCGCGCGCGACCGGCCGCTCGTATGCCGCCGGGCGGGCGCTTCTTTTGGTCGTATTCTTTATGGTCCTTTGGAATCCGCTCTATCTCGTCTTCGATCCCGGCTTCGGCCTCTCGGTCGCGGCTACGGCAGGTCTCATCTGGCTCGCACCTATTATCGAGATGCTGCTCGTGCATATAAAGAATGCTTTCTTGAAGAATGCGGTTGCAACGACTCTTGCCGCGCAGATCGCTGTCCTTCCGCTTCTTCTCTACGACACCGGCAATCTTTCGATTGTTGCTATCCCTGCGAATCTGCTCGTAATGCCTATGTTGCCGCTCGCGATGGGGCTCTCCGCACTTGCGGGGTTCGCGGGAATACTCTTTGGCTCTTTCGCTCCTTTGTTTGGTATCGTACTCGCATTCCCGGCATATCTCGCGAACGCCTTTCTCATTGTTGTCGCGCGCGGAAGTGCCTCGCTACCGTTTACTTCCTTTACGCTTCCGCCGTTCCCGTTCTGGCTCACTCTCGTCGCGTATGCGGGACTTATCTATTTAGCGGTCTCGAAACGCGTCTCGACAACACTCCAATTGAGATTAGAGAGAAAAGCGTCGACATAATTTTTCTTTTCTGCTGGCACGTAGTCCACCATATAGGCGTGTTCCCAAAGATCTAGAGCGAGGATAATCGGCAAGCCGGCGAGTTGCCCGATTTCATGATCGCTGATGAAAGATGTCATGAGCGTATTGCACTGTTTGTCAGCGTATACGACAACCCAGCCGATGCCGCGTGTCAGAGCGACTTCTTTTATATGCGCGATAAGTCCTTGGTTACCATACTTCGCGCTCGCGGCTACCGTGAGCGCACCCGATGCATTCATCCTCTTCGCACCGCCCTCGAACTGCGAGAAATAATATTCATGCATGCGCGCGCCATTGAATTCAAACGCAAAGCGCCGACGCAATTCGGAAGCGATGTACGGATCGAGCTCAAGCGTGCCTGCGCGTACGGCCGCAAGTTTCTCACCGATAAGGTTTACGTGCTTCACATATCCCTCATACAGAGCGACATGCGCTTGTATTTGTTTCTCCGAAATCCCCTCGAGAGCAAGGAGATTGAATGTTTTTATTTGGTAGACCATAGACTAAAATGTAGCATATGCCACGCGCATTGCCGACGAGTTTTTATTTTTACAGTATTTTATTCGGCATACTTGTTGTAGCAAATGTGAGTGTGTATCGGACGGTATTTGCGCCGCGTGTGCTCACGGTTACAGTTCTTGAAGTTGGAAAGGGCGATGCGACACTTATTCGCACGCCAAACGGCAAAACTGTTCTCATCGACACTGGGCCCGATGCGAGCATCCTGCGCGCGCTCGGTACCGCACTACCACCCTGGCAACGCTCGCTGAATGCAGTCGTGCTGACGAGTACAAAAAAGAGTGCTATTGGTGGCTTGCCAGACGTGACGAACAGGTACCGTATCCCGACTCCCGTATATTTCGGCACCAAAACAACTCCTTATGGCACACGCCTCGCTCTTGGCGATTTTTATATTGAAATCATCTCGCCCGGCACATTCAATATTTCATACGGAGTCACTTCTCTTGTAATCTCCTCCTCAACGCCAAATGGCGTCTACATCTCAGATGAAAAACCGTAACAAAAATCAAATAAAGAGTAATTGAAAATGGCTGTTTCTATCATTATGTGGATAAATCTAAATAACTCCTACCTTCTTCAGTGCCGCAAAAGCACCATTCTTCTTGATAGTCTTGAGCCCTTTCACCGAGACATCAATGATGACGGTCTTCCCGAGTTCTGGCACATACAAACGCCGTCTTTGGAGATTCGCCTTCCTGCGGACCTTGCCTGTGGGGTTGAATTGCGTCGCGCGAGTGCGGTTAGAATATCGCCCGCCGATTTGCGTGCTCTTCCCGGTTATGTCGCAGGAGCGTGCCACAGTCGTCGCATGGTAGCATAGGATACGACGCATGCAAATATGGTTATCATTCTTACTTTCATCATCCTGATTCTCTCCATCATTGCGCATGAGGTGGCGCACGGTTATGCCGCCGACTCGCTCGGTGACCCGACTGCGCGGCTGGCCGGCCGCCTCACTCTTAACCCTCTTCCGCACATCGACCTTATGGGGTCGATTCTCATACCCGCTCTTCTTGTCTTCACGAACTCGCCGATTCTCTTTGGTTGGGCGAAGCCGGTGCCATACAATCCATATAATCTAAAGAGTCAGCGTTGGGGCGAGACGTTTGTCGCGGTTGCCGGTAGCGCGACGAATATCTTTCTCGCAATTATTTTCGGACTAATCGTCCATTATGGTTCAGTCATTGGACTTGATACAACTGCTCTCTTCTTGGCAAAATGGATCGCATTCATTAATCTCTTTCTCGGTCTCTTCAATCTTATTCCATTCCCTCCGCTCGACGGATTTACCGCGTTGCGTGCCGCTCTCCCGTGGCATCTCTCTTCGGAACTGGGCCGTTTGGAACAGCGGGTTCGCACTGCGGGGATACTGTCCTTTCTTTTCTTTCTAATTATTTTTTCCTACATTTTTGCCGGACATTTCCTTAATCTCGTCCTCTGGCTCTTTGGACTCCTTACTGGCGGCGGTATATAGTATCTGTATGGACTTCAACAAAATACCGAAGCAATTCTGCGAGAATGTCGTCGCTGGGCATTCGGAGGAAAATTTCGTCATACTTATGAGCGTCGGCGAGACGGCGGCGGCGTATGCTCTCACGCCGCCACATATGAAGCGCCTCGTGCAAAGTCTCTCGCACCAAGTGGAAGAATATGAGAAGAAATTCGGCCTCATCAAGGCAAAGTGGTCGCCCGGTATCGAGAGCCCTCTCCAATCCAAAGACATTAATAAGGGGAGTGGGGAATAGTAACCATTCTAGGTTGAGTGCTGGGGTATACTGTAGATGATGGAATACCAAGTACCGCAGTTCATCGAGGTTGAAGATACGATTATCGGACCTCTCACCTTGAAGCAGTTTATCTACATTGCCGGCGCGGGCGGGCTGTGCGTCGTCTTCTTCGCCTATCTGCCAATCGTTGTCGCCCTTCTGCTCTCGGCGCCAGTAGTGGCGCTCGCAACGGCGCTTTCTTTCTATAAGGTAAACGGCAAGCCATTCATCCAGGTACTCGAAGCCGGTTTCAATTACTACACGAGAGCGAAGCTCTTTCTCTGGAAGCATCAGGGACCGAAAGCGTCTGAGAGAAAGACAGCGGCTGCGGCTACCGCGGCATCTGCTATGCCTACGCTACGCGGCACGCCGAAACTCACGCGAGGCAAGCTCTCGGAGCTCGCATGGTCGCTCGACATTTCTACCGGAGGTGAACCCACTTCTGGCGAGCGACAAAAATAATATGGCGACAATATCGGCAGATGCGACGCAGAAATTCGTTCCTGTCAAGGAGATTCGGAACGGCATTATTCTCCTCAAGGACGGAGGGTACCGTGGCGTGCTTATCTGTTCTTCTATTAATTTCGGGCTTAAATCGTCCGACGAGCAACACGCGATTATCATCGGTTTCCAAAATTTCCTCAACACGCTTGATTTCTCGATACAGATTGTCGTGAACTCGCGCCGAATGGATTTGCGTCCGTATCTTGCGCTCCTTGAAGGGAAGGAGCCGGAGCAGAAGACCGAACTCATGAGAATTCAATTGCGCGAATATATTGAATTCGTCCGCTCCTTCACCGACCAAGCGAATATTATGACGAAATCTTTCTATGTCGTCGTTTCGTATGTCCCGCATCTCTCTGCTGAGAGTGCAGTCAGTTTTTTTCAACAGAAGAGCACTTCCGCGAAAAATACTGCTGCTAAAGCTTCTTTTGAAGAAGACTGTGCGCAGCTTGAACAACGACTTACCCTCGTCGCGAGCGGCCTTGCTGGCACCGGCGTCCGCGCCGTTCCTCTCGGCACTGAAGAGGTTATCGAGCTTCTGTACCGTTCCTTCAATCCGGGCGAGCTCGAAAATCCCATCCGCCTCGATACATAACTATGACACTTCTCGACTTTCTTAATCGTAAAAAAGAAGAGATGCCGACCGTCGTGCCGGTGCTACCGAAAGATATTTACAGGCAAGGATCTTTGGATCTTGTCGATACTATTGCTCCAACAGCACTCAAGATAAGCTCGCGTGAACTCGAGCTCGGCGAAAAATTTGTCCGCGCTTTTTACACCATTTCCTATCCACGCTTCCTTTCCGACAGCTGGTTTTCGCCTATTATCAATCTCGACAAGGTGCTCGATGTGTCCTTATTTATCCACCCCATCGATACTGAACAAGCTCTGCGCGGCTTCCAAAAAAAGGTCGCCGAAGTACAGAGTCAGATCAACGAGCGTGAAGCGAAGGGACTCGTGCGTGATCCTCTGCTCGATACCGCCTATCAGGATCTAGAGAGTTTGCGCGACAGTCTGCAACAAGCGCAGGAAAAACTGTTCGATGTGGGTCTCTATTTCGCCCTCTATGGCGATACAAAGGAAGAGATCGATAAGACCGAGGGAGATATCCGCAGTATTCTCGACTCAAAACTCGTCTATACTAAGCCGGCTTTATTCCAGCAGGAGCAAGGATTCCGCTCGTGCCTTCCTCTCGGGAGCGATGAACTGCTCGTCAATTCGAAATTGAATTCCTCGCCGCTCTCTTCGATTTTTCCATTTGTTTCCTTCGATCTCACGAGTGATCGCGGTATTCTGTATGGCATTAACCGCCATAATTCCTCGCTCATCCTCTTCGATCGTTTCTCGCTCGAGAACTATAATTCGGTTGTATTCGCGAAGTCCGGCTCCGGCAAGAGTTACTCGACGAAACTTGAGATATTGCGATCGCTTATGTTCGGCACAGATGTCATCGTCATCGATCCCGAGCGCGAATACGAACAGCTCGCGGAGGCGACAGGTGGACGTTCCTTTCATATCTCGCTCTCCTCGGAACACCATATCAATCCTTTCGATCTCCCTCCGGTGAAAGAAGACGAGGACCCGAAGGACATTCTGCGTTCGAACATCATCGCGCTGGTCGGGCTCTTCCGCATCATGCTCGGCGGCCTTTCTCCTGAAGAAGATGCCATCGTCGATCGCGCTATCAGCGAAACCTACGCGCTCAAGGATATTACCGGCGATGCCGACTTCACGGGCGCGGAGTCGCCGCTTCTCTCTGATTTCGAGCAAGTGCTTTCCGGTATGGAGGGGAGCGACTCATTGGTTGAACGCCTTTCGAAATATATCCGCGGTACGTGGGCGGGATTCCTCAACCAGCCGACGAATATCGATCTCACCCAGCAGTTTACCGTCTTTTCGGTGCGCGATATGGAGGATGAACTCAAGCCCGTCGCCATGTATATCATCACGCACTATATTTGGAATGCGATACGCCACGAGATGAAGAAACGCCTACTTATCATCGACGAGGCATGGTGGATGATGAAGAGCGAGGACACCGCCTCATTCCTCTATTCCGTCGCCAAGCGCGGTCGCAAGTATTATCTCGGGGTCTGCACTATCACTCAAGACGTTGAAGATTTCTTAAAAAGCCCATACGGTCGGCCGATTCTCACCAACTCTTCGTTGCAGCTATTGTTGAAACAATCCCCGACGACGATTGATGTATTGCAACAAACGTTTAATCTCACTGATGAGGAAAAATATCTCTTGCTTGAGGCAGGAGTAGGCGAGGGTCTCTTCTTTGCTGGGTTAAAACATGTTGCGATTAAGGTCGTCGCGAGTTATACCGAGGACCAGATCATTACCTCCGACCCCTCACAGCTCATCGCGATAAAACAAAGTAAAGAACAGCATGGCGTGGAAAAGAAATAATTCGGATCCTCCGAAGGTGATGACGTGGACGAAAGCATCGCCTGCGATTATTATTGCCGTTCTGTTCGATGCGATACGCATTTTTTTTACATTCTTTTGGTTTCTTGGACCAGCAATGGCTGCTGTAGCTTGCACTAGTGCAGTAAATAATTTATTCGAGATAACTGTTGCTACTTTTGCTGGGAAGACAGTTGCGACTGCGTGTACTGCCGGCGCCAGTATAGTTGGTTTCTTTGGCTTCGAATTTACTGCAACTTTTGGCAGTGTGATGGCAATGGTGACCGGATTTGCTGGTTGGCTCATTATTGGTATATGGCTTCTAGCGACTAATTCGCGCATATTTAAAGAAAATGCTCTCTGGTTCATTGGCAGTCTTGTCGTGAGCGAAATCCCGTTTATCGATTCTCTGCCGGCAATTACTATCGCGGTGTGGAAAATGTACCATGCCCAAATTAAGAAAGAGAAATTGGCTTTAAAACAATGGAAAGATGGGCAGGTTGCCACACAGCTTCAAGGACGGGAACGACAAGTCGCGGAACTTATGCAGTATCAAGCCGCCCAATTCGAACAAGCCGAGATATACTAATGGTATGAGCTTCCGCTTCTTTTTTATCGCTCTTGCTTTCTTCCTGTTGTTGCCAGGAGCGATTTCCGCCCAGTCTCAAGACGTTGCCATCGTCGCCGAACCGATTTCTTCGGCACCGCCGCTCTATCCTGGGAAACCGCTCGTGCCGCTCGAAGGAAGTGTCCGGGTCGTTGCGGTGGCGGATCTGAAGAACGCGAGCCGCAAGCAGATTGATCCAAACTCGCTTGTGTATGCGTGGACGGTTGATGGTACGAAAATTCTAGATTCCTCGGGTATCTGGAAAGAAGCGATTATCGTCGCGTCGCCGCTTCAGTATCGCGTTCGCGATGTCTCGGTCTCAGTTATGAATTCGGACGGAAGCTTCGTCGGCGGCGCTACTCTCTCGCTTTCCCCTATGGAACCCTTGGTGCGAATCTATGAAAACGATCCTTTGCTTGGTATCCGCTATGACCGCGCACTTTCTGACAGATACGCTATTGCAGTGGAATCCACTCTTTATGCGGCGCCATTCTCTCTGCCGACGGCACGAGGCGCGCCACTCCTCCGATGGTTCCTAAATAGCGCGACGGTACAAACAGGCAATTCGATCACCCTGCGGCCGACCGGCTCCGGGAGTGGGAGTGCCTCACTCTCGATCATCGCCTCGGCGGGGAGCTATACAACGGCGACCACAAACCTCTCGCTCACTTTCGGCACGAAACCGGGTCTAAACATCTTCGACTTATGAAAAAAATAATGCTCATTGCTGTCATTCTTCTTTCCATCGGGTTTACTCAGCATGTCTTCGCACAGGGATTTGTGCCACTTGCTTCTATCCCCGGTCTTACCGATATCCAACCGACTCAGGGGGGACTCGCCGATTTCTTCAATAATCTCTATAAATATCTTATCGGCCTCGCCGCAATACTCGCGATTATCGAGATTATCTGGGGTGGGCTCGAGATATCGACTAAAGATAGTGTGAGCAAGCAGAGCGATGGTAAAGAACGCATCACCCAGGCAATCTTCGGTCTCGTCCTAGTCCTCTCGCCAGTGCTCGTTTTCTCCATCATCAATCCGAGCATCCTCAATCTTTCGCTCAACATGCCGGAGTTAGATACAAAATCAGGGATGAGTGCTGGTAGTGTGGCGGGAACCCAAACGTCAGTTACCGATGCCCCAACTGGATGTTCTGTAATTGGTACAAGTGGCATTCTCCAAATCGCAACCTGTCCTTCTAATACTACCGTGAAGAGGGAAACTGACCGGTGTGGCAGTAGTTCTGGACAAAGTTCCATCATTTCTCAAAATACCCTGACAGATGGAACAATAGTTTCTGCGATGCTTATGTGTGCGTGGTCAAATAAGTATGTGTTTATAGATACAAGAAATCAAGGAGTGATCGGATGGATCGCCTCGAAATTTAATACAATCAATGACATTCAACCGTTAGCTATTACTTCTGACAATTCTAATAATGGAAATTTCGCGATACAATTTATGAACACTTGTTCAAGCTCTGGATTATCAACATGTATTAGAGATACTACTTTCACTTATCCTATCGAATGCACACCGACACCAAAAACATCCTTATCTGGTCCTGCCAGGAAATGTGGAGTGGTAAGTTTGACATGCGAGGACTACAATTCATTGCACACTGTAGTGGCTAGTTTGTGTTCTAAAAATCCAAGCTGGAAGCCATTCCAATAAATTATGCGACGCGCACTTATTATCATCGCAATCATATTAGTCCTCTTAGGAATCGGGGTAGCGACATATTTTCTGTTCTTCGCGCGTACGGCAGGCATCGTGGTCGCGCCGACAGGAAGCGTGAGTTTGCCAGTCGCGGGACAACAAGAAGTACCGGACATTGGGATTGTGAATACATCGAGTACCACTCCCGTGATCGCTCCGGTGCCGGTCTCCGCGCGATTGGTGAAGATAAGCGCCGGACCGGTTGTACTCGGCGAAGTACTCGTCGATATTCCCGCAAAAAATGCAAGCTCGTCGCCGGATGTTGCTATCAACTATATCGAACGGGAGAGCGGCAACGTCTTTTCTTATCTCACGAATACAAAAACAATTACTCGAACAAGCAACAAAACAATTCCGGGTATTCAATCCGCTTCGTGGCTTCCTAATGCATCACTCGCCTTTGTTCGCTATCTCTCGGGTACTGATTTTTCAACTATTAATACCTACGCGCTTCCGGCGAATGGCGTTGGAGGGTTCTTCCTGCCTCAAAATCTCGCCGATATCGCCGTTTCTTCGACCAGTGTGCTTACGCTTACCTCGGGCGTCAACGGCTCTGTCGCATCGCTCGAACGCACGGACGGCACTCACGCGATATCTATATTCTCTACGCCGCTTTCCGCTCTTCGCGTCTCTTTTGCGGGTAAAAATCAATACCTCGCGTATACAAAGCCTTCTGCAACGCTCCCTGGCTATGCTTTCCTCGTCAGTGGCACAGGACGTTTCTCCCCTGTCGTAGGACCGCAGAACGGTCTCGTCGCTCTCGCGAGCCCGTCGGGAAAGTGGGTATTGGTGAGTTACACACTTGTCAACGCAATGCAAATGACATTAATAAACACGGTGACCGGTGAGACATTTCCTCTCCCCGTCGCGACTATCGCGGACAAGTGCGCATGGATGGCCGATGATTCGGTAATCTATTGCGGGATTCCAATGAATCCGCCTGCAAATATTGCGTATCCAGACGATTGGTACCAGGGTGCGGTACATTTCTCTGATCGTATCTGGAAGATACAGGTATCGGGTCGCTATGCACAGCTCGTACTCGATTTCCCGAAAGAAACAAATGACGACTCGCTTGATGCTGAAGCTATGGCGATAAATTCCTTCGGTACTGTACTCTCTTTTGTGAACAAGAATGACGGTTCACTTTGGGGTTATTCTCTCTAACGCTTCTGCATCAAGTGTGCGACGCACATGCCACTCCTGTATCGATCCTGCGAGGTTGGTGGTAATAAAATAGAGAGCGATTGCGCCGGAAGTCGTGTAGGAAATGGCCGCTATGAGAAACGGGAAAACATATTTCAGTTGCATGCCCATGACTTTTTGGAAATCTCCCTGCATGCCGCCGCTTCCAGAGGGTTTCATGGTCCCAGAAAGCGCCATATGCGCCTGAAAAAATTGAGAGAGTCCAGCAAGTATGGCTAGAAAAATGCTCTTGCCGGCGACTGAGATAATGCCGAGAAATTGGAGTGAAGTGGTGTGGGGAATCGGAGTAAATGCATACAGCCGCGTCAGGTTGATCGCGCTGGCTGCCGAGAACGGTTCGTAATAGAAAACCCAGTAGAGCGCAAGGAGCACAGGGATTTGGATGAAGACCGTAAGGATGCTCGCGAACGGATTCACTCGCGCTTCACGATAAAGCGCAAGAGTTTCGAGTGCACTTTTTTCTTTATCGTTTTTGTATTTCTCTTTTATCTCTTTTAATTTCGGTTCTAGAAATTTCATTGCGCGTTGGGTGCGCGCCGCCGACAACGAGAAGGGGAGAAGTATGAGCCTGATGATGATGGTGACGAGAATAACGGCGACACCGACGTCTGAACCGGGCACGAGTGCTACAAGCGCTACTAGCGCATTGTAAATTGGATTATAAAAAACTGCGTGGAAGAAGGTTGATATCACAAAGGTTTGTTAGAAATTTTAGAAAGAAGGTTAGTTAATTCCTCTTTTATATCACAAAATTCCATATGTATCACTGATGGTTTGGGGAAGAGTAAAAGTGCTGCGGGGAGAGGAAGTGTTCGCAAGGATTCAGTCACTCGGCGCTTTATACGGTGTCTTGTGACAGAGAGGCGTGCTGTTTTTTTAGATACTATAACAGCGTGTCCTTTGGCGTCTTTTGGGAGAACTGCTGTAAAGTGTGCTGATGATAATCTTAGACCGTCTCTAAGCGCAGAGGGGAACATCACACGCGAAAGTCGTTTTTTTTGTGGGAACACGATAGATGATATATCAGACCGCAAGAGTCTTGCGGCCGGTTCGACGGCGTCTCAGTATAACCTTACGGCCAGCAACAGTCGAATTGCGCGAGAGAAACCCGTGCGTTATAGCACGCTTGCGTTTCTTTGGTTGATACGTTCGTTTGGACATATTGTGTTGGAATTAGGTTATACACATGATACTAACAGGTTCTCCCCGAAACACCACTGGTGCCTTACTTTCTTTATGAGCGTATACTCCTGAGTACTATGGATAAGGGAAATCCGCGAGAATTGTGGGAATACGTGCTGACTCAAGTCGAGCTTTCAGTGTCTCCTGCAAATTTTAACACATGGTTCCGCAACAGTTTTATCGTAAAGATAGGCGAGGACGGGGTGTTATATGTTGGGGTACCGAGCCAATTCTTTAAAGATTGGTATCTGAAAAAATTTCATACATTATTGTTAAAGATAGTTCGCGGTATTTCTTATGAGTTCCGCAATATCGAATATCTTATTGTGAAGGATGAACGCCGTAAGGCACAAAATGAGGTTAAACATATCCGTAGTGCGCTCGAACTCCCGTTGGATGAATTTTATATTAACAAGAGCGACAATCTGAATCCGCGATACACATTCGATACGTTTGTTATCGGTTCTTTTAATAATCTTGCGTATGTGGCGGCACAAGCAGTGTTGAGCCGCCCAGGCATTACTTATAATCCTTTGTTTATTTATGGAGATACCGGCCGTGGCAAAACTCATCTTATTCAGGCTATCGGCAACCAATTTAAAAAACAATACCAAGGAAGAAAAGTATTTTATCTCACCTCTGAAAAATTCACTATCGATTACACTGATTCAGTGCAGGCCGGAACTGCAAACCGTTTTAAGGATAAATATCGCCAATATGATCTCCTTATTATGGATGATGTGCAGTTTCTTTCTAAAAAAACAAAGACGGAGGAGGAACTCTTCCATTTATTTAATACGCTTCATGACACGAATAAACAAATTATTTTTTCCTCCGATCGAGCGCCTGTTTCAATTCCTGATATCGCCGAGCGCTTAAAGGGCCGTTTGGCGAGTGGTATGACTATCGACATTGGCGAGCCTGATATAGAATCGCGTATGGCTATTGTGCGTAAAAAAGCAGCTAGCCACGATCTTATATTTCCCGATGAGATTGTTGAATATGTTGCCGCTGCTATGAGTGGCTCTATACGTGAATTGGAGGGGATGGTAAACACTATTATTTGTCATGCCCAAGTAAAAGGATGTATTCCTAACATTACCGAGGTGCGCCAATCTCTTCGCTCATTCACCAGACCGCAAAAGAATATATCGGTGAAAAGCGTAGTTGATAAGGTTGCCTCTTTTTATGGTATTGATGAAGAAAGTATTTACGAAAAAACAAGAAGGAGGGAGGTGGTGCGACCTCGGCAAATTATTATGTATATTCTACGTGAGGATTTTAATATTTCTTATCCTACAATAGGAACAAAACTTGGTGGGCGCGACCATACAACTGTTATCCACTCTTGTGAGAAAATAAAGCGTGAGATAATTGTGGATAATGAGCTTGCAAGTGAAATTCAAAATATTCGTACCTTACTTGTATGAGTATCTATCACTCTTATAAACAAGTTGTTATTGTAAATTGTGTGGAAATATATAAATATCATCTACCATTTTTTACTTATCCCCAGTATCAACTATACTAATAAGACTTATATGATTATTTCAATAGATAAAAAAATATTTTCTGAGGCAGTGTATATAGTTACACGATTTACAGAACGAAAAAATACAACACTTCCTGTTCTTTCTTCAATCCTTATTATTGCTGGAGATGATGGTATAAAAATGCGTGCTACAAACCTTGAGATAGGTATTGATTTAAAAATTGAAGGGGAATGTATTGTAAAAGGTGTAGTTGCGATTCCTGCAATCATACTTCAACAAATAGCAACTTCTCTCACTTATGAAGGGAAAATAAACCTTGAACACATAGGAGATACTATATCTCTTATAAGTGGCACTGGGAAAAGTCTAATAAAGACAATTCCATATGATGATTTTCCTTCAATTCCATTTCCAGAAAATCCTAAAAATAGAATTATTCTCCCTGGTATTATTCTTAAAAATATTTTTACTTCCATCACCTCTTGTGCATCAACATCAACTATACGACCTGAACTCGCTAGTATATATATCACTATAGAAGGAGGAATACTTACAGCAACAGCAACTGATTCGTTTCGGCTCGCTGAAAAAAAGATACCCCTCTCAAATAAGGGAACACAAGGAAAATTTCTTATTCCAGCAAAAAATGCACTTGATATAGCACAGGCGCTGCCAGATGAAGATATTATAATGTCGTTTGATGAACATCAGTGTGCTTTTGTAAGCACTGGCTGTATGCTTGTTTCGCGACTTACGAATGCGGTGTATCCGGATTATCGCCAAATAATCCCAAAAGAATCGATTGTAGAGGCAATAGTATTACGAAAGGATTTTGAAAATGCACTGAAACGAACAGCAATATTTTCAGATTCTTTTCAAAAAGTACGCATCAATTTTGATCCAAAAAAGAAGATATTTTCATTTTTCGCACGAAACATTGATATTGGAGAATCATCAGAAACACTTTCAGCGAATATATCGGGAAGCGCCCTTGATCTCTCTTTTAATCACCGATACCTTTCTGCAGTATTAGCGCTTACCGGAGCCGAAAGTCTCTCACTCCTCGCGGCTGGTATCGGCCGTCCGCTTATCATAAAAGGTGTTGGTGACACATCGCTTCTCTATCTCGTTTCTCCAATGAACCAATGAAATCATTTATTTTTATATGTATAGCAGTTGTTAGTTTTTTATTTTTTTCAACTCCAACCACTCGCGCTGGGAGTGTTTGGTATGTGAATTGCGATTTATCAAGTAACGGCAATGGCTCCATAAACATTCCATGGAATAATATTAATTCTGCAAAAAGAAGTTCAGGAAGTGTTCAACCGGGAGATATTGTAAATATAAAAGGAGCGTGTTTAAATGTAACGTTTAATACAGCTGACTCAGGAACAAATGTGGCACAGATTGTATACCAACAGTGGAGTGGCCAAATAAATTGGACTATGTACGGTACTGATAGTGGAAATACTCCCGCCATTAATTTTACAAACGCTGCATCATATATAACGATAAATGGCGCATATATAAAAGACTGGTATGCAGGTGTCTATTTTGGATCATCTACGGGTGTTACTGGTGTTATTATACAAAATTGTGAAATATGGAGTTGCTTCTCTTGGGGTGGCATACAAACAGCGGCTGGTTTTGTGAATAGCTTTACAATACAAAATTGTAAAATACATGATAATGGGGATGATCCCGGAGGTCATGAACATAACCTTTATATTGAGAGCTGTGAAGTTGGGTGTTCTATTTTGAATAATGAAATTTATAATGGTGGTACAAATTATCCAG
>PFPP01000035.1:0-604 GCA_002793115.1 Candidatus Kaiserbacteria bacterium CG_4_10_14_0_2_um_filter_50_16 | reverse complement strand
TTGGGGCATACAATTAATATTACAATTGCAGGCAACAAAATATATCATTCTGGGGTTGCAGATGGGTCAGGTAATAATATATATCTTTCAAGCAAGAATGGGCAAAATGGTATTTCAAGTGCTTTGGTTGCTAATAATTTCATTTGGGAAGCAGCAGGATCAGGAATACAGATAAGAAACAATAATATTACCTATTTTAAGATTTTCCATAACACTCTTTATAATAATAGTGAATATGGTATAGATGTTGTTTCTTCTTCAAATTCTAATTTAGTAGAGATAAAAAATAATATTGCTTACGGTAATAAGATTGGGCAATTATATATACAACCTAATAACATTGTTGCAACAAATTTTGTAACTAATCCTCAATTTATTTCAACAGACCCATTGTCATCTGATTTTCTAAAACTTTCTACAAACTCTCCAGCGATTGACGCTGGCGTAACCATCTCTTCGATCACCACCGACTTCTTCGGCACATCGCGCCCGCAAGGCACCGGCTACGACATCGGCGCGTATGAATATCCGTCTGGCGGAAGCGGCGATATTACCTCGCCCTCCGCGCCTACGGGGGTGCAAGTAATTTGATTTTTTTATAATA
>PFPP01000041.1:915-1095 GCA_002793115.1 Candidatus Kaiserbacteria bacterium CG_4_10_14_0_2_um_filter_50_16 | reverse complement strand
GCCAGGGATATTTTACACCAAGCCGGTACCTCCAGAAACAAAAAAAGCCTTCCACGGCCGTGCGTGGATATTAAGTTTGGTTGAGCGTGAGGAACTCGACCATATAACAATAAGAAAAGAAGCGGAAATCATCGCTAATTTTCCAACAAGGGTTTCCTAAGAGAAGGAGCAGAAATGAAA
>PFPP01000041.1:0-891 GCA_002793115.1 Candidatus Kaiserbacteria bacterium CG_4_10_14_0_2_um_filter_50_16 | reverse complement strand
TTTGACTTCTCACCCGAAGCGAACTTTTAATTTTAAAGGAGGCGGACACATTGCAACTACTCGACAACGATCTGGTTGACGAGATCTGCAAGGGGTTTGAAAACATCGTACCCGAAGAAAAACAGCCATGCGAAAGCAACAAGGCTGCTTAGGTGAATGCACACCGCGAGTATACCAGAAGGCTCCTCCGGGAGCCTTTTTTATTTAGGCAAATAACTAAACCCGCTAGGCCGCTTCTTATTAAACTTCTCCACCAGCCGTTTAGCGATCCCGCTCCGTTTATCCCGCTCGGCTTTAGTGACCGCCTCGGTCTGCAATATAAGGTACTTCAGGCGCTCGTTGATATGCCCGAAGTGGTGATCAATCATCAGGTCTTTGCACGTCAATGTCGAATCTACATAGCCCCTACCCGCCCCCAGCGTCACAATGCTGCCGCCCAATCCCCTCGGCACCTCGTAATAGCGGAAGCCGTTGAGCTTGCCGAGCACGTTTTTAAGAATGTCCAGCACTCCGGTAACGTCCTTGATTGCAGCTCCTGGGGAATACCCGCCCTCTTGGTTTAAGCCGCTGCAGCGCTCTACTAGGTGCTGCGGTATGCCCTTCGTTTTGCCGCGCTCGACCCGGAGCATGTTCTCGGTCTCAATCGTCATACGTTTTGTCTCACCGAGAATGTAGGCGAAGTGAGAAGGTGCGCCCGGGAATCCGTTAAGCTTGTGCAAGGCTGCTTCGAGTAGCTCCGCGTTCTCTAGGGCGAGTTCGTCAATATCCATGCGTTCTGACAAGTGCTGCCTCCTAGTGTCTCGTTAAATATTCCAATTGGTGGTGATCGATGTTGTGGATCTGAGCGAATAGCTCGGCGACGATCAAAAGCGGCTGTAATACCGTTTGCCT
>PFPP01000040.1 GCA_002793115.1 Candidatus Kaiserbacteria bacterium CG_4_10_14_0_2_um_filter_50_16 | reverse complement strand
CGCCTTCTCTTCTATCTTGAGCGCTTTCAAGCCCTGCATCACCGTCTGGAGGTATGCGAGGAATGACGTCGGCGAGACTATTATCACTTTATACTTCCCCGCCGCTCTTTGGATGAGATTCTCATCTTCTCCTCCACCGACTTGGTTGGTAAGTAAGTCGTAATAGATTCCCTCGGAAGGAATGAACATAAACGCGAAGTCCATTGTGTTCTCTTCTGGGCGGATATATTTCGCCGTCTCTGTAATACGCATCTTAAGATCGTTCACGAACGCTTTTTCAAATGTCGGTTTCTCTGCTTCGCTCGCGTGCACAAGGCGGTTGTAATTATCAAGCGAGAACTTCGAATCGATCGGAACGATTTTGTCGCTCACGAAGACGGCGGCATCGACTATCTCGCCATTCTTAAATGGATACTGCATCTGGTACATCCCGGGCGGGAGAACGTTCTTGAGGACGGTCTCGAGATAATATTCGCCGAGGATGCCGCGCTGTTTCGGATTCTTCAGGATGTCTTGCAGATTTTGTAGTTGTTGTGCAAATCCCTGCGTCTGACGACCTATTTCTTTTACTGATGTTACTTCCCGTGTCATCCCGCGCAACTCGCCTGCTATTGCCTGCATCTGCTGTTGGAGGAGGATCATCGCACTGTCCTTTCCTTCTTCAGCCGGTGCTTCGCGGTGTCGAAATATGAAGTACAGCCCGATGCCCTGCGCGACGAGCAAGATGAGAACAATAATAACGACCGTGAAAATATCCATACCTATAGTATACTATCCTCCATGGCTATCCACGAAACCCTGAAAAAATCAATTCCCGAGGCGCTCCGCGCGCGAGACGAAACGCGGCTCCGAACGTTGCGCTCGCTGGTCGCCGCGATGACCAACGAGGTTGTTGCCAAGAAGCGCAAACCGAACGAATTATTGACCGATGAAGAAGTGACCATTGTTATGAAGCGTGCCGCGAGCCAGAGGAAGGATTCTATCGAGCAATTCGAGAAAGCATCTCGAAACGATCTCGCCGAGCCAGAAAAGGCAGAGCTCGCTATAATTGAATCATATCTCCCGCAGATGATGGGCCGCGAGGAGATTATGAAAATAGCAAAAGCAAAAATGACCGAGCTCGGCGTGTCAACGAAAGCAGACGCCGGCAAGTTCACGGGCGCCTTGATGAAAGAGCTGAAAGGCAAAGCCGATGGCGGTGATGTGAAAGCGGTTGTGGATAGCTTGCTTTTTTAAG
>PFPP01000031.1:351-1607 GCA_002793115.1 Candidatus Kaiserbacteria bacterium CG_4_10_14_0_2_um_filter_50_16 | reverse complement strand
TCCACCTGCGATAGACCATAACCAATACCGCCACTGAGTTCACAATAGCGATAGCGGCATCGGTAATCTGCTCCTGGGTAGCCTTGTCAATACTAAACCCAAGACTTAACAAACTTACGATTAAGCCGATAACGATGATTGATGATTGCGTCCATGATTTAGTGTTCATGCAACTTTTCTCCTTCCCAACTATTAGGGATCGCCTAATAGTTCATTATCAATACCAATTAAAACGTAAGTGGTGCTTTTTGGCAGCCGGCGGATTGCCGTATCGAGATTTGATATATTCGCATCCTGCCCGAGTCTCACTAGCAGCATCCCCTAACCCCATCCATTTCGGCGGTGAACCGAGTTGGAACATACCTTTATATTTGCCGCTTTTAGATATCGCCCCCGGCCTGCATCCGCTTTCTTTGTTGGCTATCCACACTAATGCATTAAGGTTTGCCTCATCCGCCCAGTAGAGCTTGCCGACACGTTTAATAATGTCGCGGCAACTGCGCGGTGTGCCTCTAGATACAACAACATGCCTGCGTTGAGCCAATACCTTCTTAGCCTTAGCGCTCAAAATATTCGCATTCTTTTCGATCGAGGGCGCCGGTTTTCTGCCAACAATGCGACCGGTGACATTGTTGATATAGCCGGTAGAGATGTGAGTATAGCCGTAGACTTTATTGCTGCTGGCTAGCGCCGGGCTCGCTGTGATCGCGAGGAGCGCTATAACTAAAAAAACGAGCAGTTTTCTATTGAAGTTGCCCACCTTCCTTCATTACTTTGTGGATGTTGTCTAAGAGCCTTGCCACAATGACGGCTACCTGAGCCCTCGTAACCGGCCTATCAGGCTGGAACGTTGAGTTGGGGCTGCCAATCATAATCCCGGCTTGTGCGACTGCTTCAATTTCTTTATAGGCCCAGTGGGATTTCGGAACGTCTGTAAATCTCTGGTATTTAGTTACCACGGGCTTCGCCTCCTTCTTGGGTGCCGGTACGGCTATCAATAGCTCCTTCGTGTTAGCTGTCCCAGGGCATGTTTTTGGCGCATGGTCGCGATGGAAGAAGTGCGTTGACCTATTTACTTTGATCCCAGGGTTCTTCGACAGCGCCCGGTTAAGGATGTGGAGGTTGGCAAGCATCTGGCCGTTCAAAGGCTTCTTGTCATAGTTGCCCACATTTTCGATGTGGATAACCCGGTGGTTATGCCCTGCAACGCCGATACCATCATGACGCGGGTGTGTCGCTACGTAGATGCCTTCCGG
>PFPP01000031.1:0-332 GCA_002793115.1 Candidatus Kaiserbacteria bacterium CG_4_10_14_0_2_um_filter_50_16 | reverse complement strand
CCCACACCTTTCGGCCAGCCTTTGCGCTCATAATAGCGAAAGATCGCAGTGAGGCTTTTCAGCCCTTTCCACTGCTCTTTCGTTGGGATATAGGTGTGGTGATGGCAGACCCGATTAGCCGGCGAGCTCCCCATGTTTTGGGCGAGTACCCACGGTTCGATTTCGTCTGGTTTTAGGAGCCGGCCAACGAAAACCTTGTGTGACTCATCTTGGAACATCATCTAACTCCTTTGCAAGTTCCGGGTCGTGCTCAATACAAAATACTGGCCCTTGATGGTCTTTAGCTACAACAGTAAAGCGATTGCATTTTTTGCACTGGCGCTCCACCATCT
>PFPP01000036.1:223-7099 GCA_002793115.1 Candidatus Kaiserbacteria bacterium CG_4_10_14_0_2_um_filter_50_16 | reverse complement strand
ATAGAACTTAGCGGTTGAGAACCAACCATAGAGACACTATTTAGCTCTGTTGGGAAACAGAGCTATGAAGTGTACTAAAACTACATCTGAGCGCGCTTGATTGCTGAGGCGAGACGGGATTTCTTGCGGTTGGCGGTGTTCGCCTTAATCACGTCGCGCTTGTAGGCCTTATCGATTGCGGTGTAGGCCGCAGGGAGAAGCTTCTCGGCCCCTGCGACATCTTTCGCAGTGAGCGCCTTTAGAAGCGCTTTGATGGCGTCGTGCACCGCGTCCTTGCGACGCAGATTAAAGAGGTGCTTCCTCGCTGAAGAACGAATCGCCTTTTTTGCCGAGCTGGTGATAGCCATGTGCCCTTTATATATACGCTATCTCCCGTTTTATGGCAAATGGTAGTACGATAACAATATGATTCGACAGATTCGCGGGAAGGTGTTTAGCGTGGGGCTGGTAAGCGCCGTCATCGAGGTTGCGGGTTTCGGTATCGAGGTGCGCATGAGTACTCCGCAAACGCTTCAGGTAGGCAGCGAAGCAAATCTCGCGACGCATCTGGCGCTGAAGCAGGACGGCCTTGAACTCTATGGTTTCCCAGATGTTGCCGACCGCGATTTCTTTGAACTTGTCCTCTCGGTTTCTGGTGTCGGGCCTAAGACGGCGCTCAGCGTGTTGCGCCGAGCTTCGCGCGAGGCGCTCGAGGGCGCTATAGGGAAGCGCGATCTTACATATCTCACCAAGGTCGTCGGGCTCGGGAAGAAGGGCGCTGAAAAGATGGTTGTCGAACTCACTGACAAGGTCGGTCCGCGTTCGCACGACAATGCCGATGGCGAGGTCTTCGATACGCTCGTCGCCCTCGGCTATACCGAGCGCGAAGCGCGTAAGGCACTGCAATCAATTCCTGATGGAATAACCGGCAAGGATGCGCGACTGAAGGCGGCGCTCTCTCATCACCCATGACCCGCCTGCGACGCCGGATTCTTGCACCCTATCACTATGCATGGGCACTGCTCACGGCACTCTGGTATGGTTTCCCAGCAAAACGGCTCGCGGTAATCGGTGTGACCGGTACGAAAGGGAAATCATCAGTGGCGGAAATGTTGTATGCGATATTCGCCACGGCCGGATATGAGACCGCGCTTGCCGGCACAATCCGTTTCGTTATCGGTTCGAAGTCGCGGCAGAATCTCTTCAAGATGACCTTGCCGGGACGCGGCTTTATCCAAAAATTTCTTGCGGAAGCGCTTGCGAAGAAATGTACACATGCCATCGTCGAGATCACAAGCGAAGCGGCGCTTCAATACCGGCATCTCGGTCTCGATCTTGATGCCCTCGTCTTCACGAATTTGCAGAAGGAACATATTGAATCGCATGGATCTATTGAGAATTATTTCCGCGCGAAACTCTCTATAGGCGAAGCGCTCGTTCGTTCAATAAAGCGACCGCGCAGTATCATCGCGCGTGCCGATGATGTGTATGGCGCGGCATTCCTCGCGCTCCCCGTCGAAAAGCAGATTCCTTTCTCCTTCGCCGATGCAGTTGATGCGCGGGTAAGCGAAAATGGCGTTTTGTTTTCTTTTGGTGGAACGCACTTCACCCTTTCGCTTCCAGGTGAGTTCTCTGTCTTGAACGCGCTCGCCGCGATAAAAACTGCAGAAGTATTCGGTGTCCCGCTTGAAACATGCGCGGAAGCACTCAAAGAGCTTTCGCACATCAGTGGACGCGTTGAACGCATCGAAGCTGGACAGAATTTCACTGTAGTCGTTGACTATGCTCATACTCCCGATTCGCTCCGTGCTCTGTATGGCGCTTTCCAGAATCATCGGAAGATTTGCGTCCTCGGGAATACTGGCGGTGGGCGCGATACATGGAAGCGGCCAGAGATGGGCCGTATCGCGGAGGAAGCGTGCGAGAAAGTTATTCTCACGAATGAAGATCCGTATGATGAAGATCCACGCGCGATTGTGGACGCGATGGAGGCCGGTATGCGACGCGTCCCGGAGATTGTTATGGACAGACGTTTGGCGATACGCTCTGCACTTCGTTCTGCACGCGCTAATGATGTTGTTTTAATAAGTGGAAAGGGAACTGACCCATTCATCATGGGGCCACGTGGTTCCAAAGAGCCGTGGAGCGACGCCGTAGTTGTCCGCGAAGAGCTCGAGCGACTTCTCGCAGAATTTTGATACTATGTTTGTATGGAAATGCACGATGCATGGTTTTTTCTAGGGGTTTTCGTCTTCATATTCCTTATATGGATTGCGACTGGAGGTCCGTTGCACCCGATTGCATTTACCGGCCCGACGCTCGCGGGACCTGGCGCGCTTGGCGGCGGGACGTATCTCTCGCTTCCGAGCACATCATTTGGTCTTGGCAGTTCCAACGTTTCCCTGCCGGGTTCGTCAAACGGCGTGAGTGTTCCGGGCAATTCTGGAACGCCACTCCCCACCTTTGTCGGTGGTAGCGTTTTTGGAGACCCATCACCATATCGCGGGATAGTTTCTATGAATCACTACGTTTCTGGCACTGGTTCAGACCAAAAAAAAGAATATATTGAAATATATGTGCCCCAAAATGCGGGCGTTCCTGTAGATTTATCAGGTTGGACATTCTCAAGTGATGCGAGCGGTTCTTCTGCTGGTATACCACAAGGCACTGAAGTCCCTACATCAGGTGTGGTGAATGCATCGCAGAATATAATTCTCTCTCCCGGAGAACGCGCAATAGTTATCTCCGGACAGTCGCCAATCGGCTCTTCTTTCAGAGAAAATAAATGCATGGGATACTTCAGCACCTTCCAGAGTTTTTATCCGTCACTGCCACAGAACTGCCCTACACCATCAAATGAACTAGAATCTTTTTATGGTGCCGGTTACATTCGCGACCAAGCTTGTATTGAATATGTGAATAAGATTCCACGCTGTCAGGTGACACTCTCTCCTCCAGTCAATGTTTCAGGTGCCTGCCAGAACTTCCTAATAACATACTTGAATTACAATGGCTGTGTAAACGCACACCGCAATGATACTGACTTTAAGAGCAAAACGTGGCGCATCTATCTCGGTCGTACGAGCCCGATGTGGCGCACGAAAAATGAATTGGTAAAGCTTCTGGATATAAACGGAAAAACAGTCGATGCATTCAGCTACTAGGAAAAAAGAGATAAAAAGAGTAAATTATATAGACGCATTCTTGTTTCCTCACTTCGCGCCCGTAGCTCAGTTGGTAGAGCAGCTCCCTTTTAAGGAGAAGGTCCCGCGTTCGATCCGCGGCGGGCGCACATCTAAATCGAAAGTGTAAATTTTTCGAGCGAGAGAGCGAGGTCGAGACCGCCACGGCGGGAAGATTGGAGGAGAGAAATGAGAGCAAGAGAAAGTTGTCGGGCTTCGGCTGGCTTCCATGCACGATTGCTCTTTTCTATAAGATCGCGTGCTTTCCAATGCAGAAGGCCGTGGAGCATTTCGGGCGCGTCGCCAGCGCGGAGCGCGCGATTTATCTCGAGCCAGAGCTTCTCGTGACTCCGAATGGCGAGTGCGTTTACCAGATTCAAGTTGAATCCACGCATTTCCTCTCGAGTGGTGGGCTTGTCGTATTTATATTCCATCTTCGCTTTCGCGGCGAGTATCTTTGCTTTCACCGCAGCGAGCTTTGGCGCGAGAATGATGATTGCATTATCGGAAGCTGCAAGGATGTCTAGATGTTCTTCGAATACATTGCTTACACTTTTTTCATCATCTTCTGATTGGCACCTTGTGTCCATCACTGTGTTCTTAGAAATCTGGAAAGGGTCGTCAATCAATATCAGAAGTCGCCTCACAAAGAGCCCGCCCGAGAGCGCGGCGTCAGTGAGCGCGGCGTCAGTGAGCTCTTCGTGTGCAAGTCGCACATACGCGAGATTCGGTTCTTTCGCTCTTGCAGTCGCGACCCACTCAAACGCTTTTGCGCGCGTCTTCTCGACGTCAGAACCATGAAAGAGATATATCATTGTTCCTGCATGCTACCCCAATTCGGGCCGACTTTCATCGTCGCGATGACGGGCACGCCATTCGTCTGCGCGCGTGGCAAAATAGATTCCATTATTTCTTTTATTTTCGTACTAAGCGAATCAATACGCGACGTACGAATCTCATACACTAATTCATCATGCACCTGCAGAAGCAAATAGGCGTCTTCGAGAGCTCTTTCTTTTGTAATGAAGTCATCTGCTCGTACCATCGCGAGTTTGATGATGTCTGCTTGTGTGCCTTGGATAGGTGCGTTGATGGCCATGCGCTCGGCCTGCGCCCGCACATACGGCAACAACGATTTTATCTCCGGGAATTGGCGGCGGCGGCCGAACAAGGTCTCGGTGTATCCGTGCTTACGCGCGAATCCGCGTGTGCTTCCCAAATATTCCGAAAGCGTTTTGAATGTCGAAAAGTAGTCTTCGAGATATTGATGCGCCTCTGCGGTTGTTGACCCGAGTTGTTGTCGCAATGCATTCACCCCCATTCCGTAGAGGATGCCGAAGTTGATAATCTTCGCGCGGCGGCGCATGTCAGTGTTGACCGCCTCCGGAGCAACATGGAATACGCGCGCCGCAACCTCTCGGTGAACATCGCGACCGTCCTGAAATATCGCGCAGAGTTCCGGGTCGCCAGAGAGGAGAGCCGCGAGGCGCAGTTCTATCTGAGAATAATCAAGCGAGACGAGCGAGAAGCCGTGCGGGGCGACAAATGCGTGGCGTATCGCTCGGCCACGTTCTGAGCGGAGCGGAATGTTTTGGAGATTCGGATTTTGCGAGGCCATTCTACCGGTAGTGGTGCCCGTCTGAATAAATTCGGCATGTAAGCGGTTGCCGCTATCAAGCATCAACGGAAGATTCTCGATATAGGTCGAGAGAAGTTTCTTCAGCTCGCGATATTCCAGAATATCGCTGATGATCGGATGCGCTTCGCGCAACTTCTTGAGTTCGCTTTCGCGCGTTGAGCGTTGACCTCCCGCAGTCTTCTTCATTCTCTCCGGAATAATTTTCAGCTCGTCGAAGATCACTCCGCCGAGCTGTTTCGGGGAACTCACGTTGAATTCGCGCCCGACAGTTGTATAAATGCGCTTCTCAATCTCTCCGAGCTCTGTGTGGTATTTTTTCGCAAGGCCGTTGAGTATATTCGGATCTATAAGAACTCCCTTCCTTTGCATTTTTTCTATCACAGGAATAAGCGGCTTCTCTATACGTTTATACACGTCGCGTACCTTCTCCATTTCGGAAAGCTGTTTCTCGAGTTTGATGTATGCGATATCAAATGTCCTCTCTTTTGTGAATGCGAGGATATCATCGAGCGAGGGATTCGTAAATTCGGATGAAATGAGCCAAAGCATTATCTGTCCCTCGCGCAGACGCTCGGAATCTATGACCTCCGGAACGAGCCCTTGCTCTTCTTTAGAAAGTTTTTGTTTTGGATCGCCAAGCATAGAATGAACCCGCTCGCGCAGAGACCTAAAACCGAATTCATCGAAGATTGTAAGAATTTTTTTTATATCTACGTTCTCGCGCCAGACTCGCTCGGGAAGCGCAAAAGCAATCGGTGCATCGAGACGTATCGTAGCGAGCGATGTAGAGAAGCGAGCGTCTTCTTCGTATTCTTTTAGGAGTCCTAGTATTCGTGTTTTGATGCCTTTTTTCAGAAACATACTGTCGCCTTTCTTGAGTGCTGTATATATTTTTTCAATTGAACCGAAACTTGTTATAAGTTCAGTCGCCGTCTTCTCGCCGATGCCAGGAACGCCTTTGATGTTGTCAGAGGGATCGCCACGGAGGCCTTTCCAGTCGGGAATGAGTGCGGGAAGGAAGCCGAATCGCTCGAGAATGGCCTTTTCATCGTACAAGATTGTGTCATTGATGCCTTTTTTCAGAGTGTAGACGCGGACACGTTCGTCGTCGACGAGTTGTAAGGTGTCCATATCTCCTGAGGCGATGATTACGTCAATATCTCCTTTCCCGCGTAGCTCATACGCGATAGTACCGAGAAGATCATCGGCCTCAAATCCTTCTCGTTCATACATAGGAATTGAAAACGCTTCAAAAACTTTGCGCGACTCTTGGAGCTGGAGCGCGAGCGCGTCATCTGTTTCCACGCGTGTTGCTTTATACCCATCATACGCTTCATGTCGAATGGTCGGTTTCGGCAGATCGTAACAGGCGGCGATGTAGTCCGGTTTGAGATCGGTAATTATCTTGAGCAACATAGAGACGAGACCATAAAGAGCGCCGGTTGGTGCACCGGTCGGACCGGTAAACTCCGGTAGCGCGTGATACGCGCGATGAATAATCGCATGCGTATCGAGAAGCACGATGCATTTCTTTTTTATGGAAGCTTTTTTAGTCATATGAAATACTCCTCGAACCGTCAGAACGTGCAGTGAAAAAAACTTTCTTCGAAGGGACAAGAAGTGCATCCGCGACTCTCTCCGGCCACTCAAGCAATATGAGGTTGCCGGAATCCTGCATAAGTTTATCGAAGCAAAGCGGTATTAAATCTGCGCCTTTTTCTAAACGGTATGCATCGATATGGATAAGACGTTTGAATAATTTTTTGTCCGGAAGCAAATAGATTTTCTCGAGCACGAAAGTGGGGCTGGTGACGATTTCTTCAACGCCGAGGGCGCGGGCAACTGCCTTGGTAAAAGCGGTCTTCCCAGCGCCGAGCTCGCCTGAGAGCGTCACAAGCATCGCATTTTGTGAACTTGGTGTGAGAGATCCGGCGAAGCGCGAAGCTTCTGCCTCAAATTCTGCGAGATTCCGGGCTATTATCTCCATCGCATAATTGTACTGCCAAAAAAGAAAGTGCGCCCGCTCTTGGGTAGAGGGGCGCACGAGCTCCGATCATTATTGGATTACCGGCGATT
>PFPP01000036.1:0-147 GCA_002793115.1 Candidatus Kaiserbacteria bacterium CG_4_10_14_0_2_um_filter_50_16 | reverse complement strand
ATAACCGTAACCGCCACCACGGTACATCCAGTTCCAGTATTGGTTCGTGTACATCGGCTGTGGCATATACGCCGAATGACAGAACCAGCCACTTACGTCGCAGACCTTCACGGTCTGGACCTGCTGGTTCGGTACCAGAATGTACAC
>PFPP01000033.1 GCA_002793115.1 Candidatus Kaiserbacteria bacterium CG_4_10_14_0_2_um_filter_50_16 | reverse complement strand
ATGCACCTTGTCTACGATGTCTGCTTTATTCATGAGTATCTGCTAATTGATAACCCCACGACCTATCTCGGGGTGGGTATGTGGGAAAGTATAGGAAATGCGCCATTTTGCGCAAGAGGCTTGCTAAGAGGGCGTTGATAGCGCGCAATTACTTACTCATCCAAAACCAGAGTTGGTTTTTAAGTTTTTCTGCAAGTTTGTGGGCGTCCGCATGAGACAATACGCCAAGATATGATTTGAAAGACCTTCCACCTTTCTTTTAATGCTAGCATACTTGCTATAATTTGTCAATTAGCGTGCGAACTCGACGACGCGGTTCTCGCGGATGATATTCACCTTGATTTCGCCCGGATACTTCAATTCCTCCTGTATACGCTTCGCGATATTGCGCGCGAGCGCGTGCATCGCGAGGTCTGAGATCTTGCCGGGATTCACAAAGATGCGTATCTCGCGCCCCGCCGCTATGGCATAGACTTTTTCGACGCCTGGAAAGGCGCTCGCGATACGCTCGAGGTCGCTCAAGCGCTCGAGATATCGATCGACGGTGTCGCGGCGTGCGCCCGGGCGGCTCCCAGATATCGCATCGGCAACTTGGACGATAACCGACTCTGGTGTCTCGTATGGATATTCATCGTGGTGCGATTGCATCGCGAGAATAACCCGTGTATCAACACCGAATTTCTCCAGAATACGCCGCCCGATTTCAACATGGGTACCTTGGACTTCGTGATCGACCGTTTTCCCTATATCATGCAGGAGTGCGCCTGTGCGCGCGATCGTCACATCAGCACCAAGCTCTCCGGCGAGCATACCGGCGATATGCGCCGTCTCGATGGAGTGCTGAAGCATATTCTGACCATAACTCGTGCGGAAGTTGAGACGCCCGAGAAGGGCAGTAAGTTTCGGTTCGAGCCCTATGACGCCGGCTTCATACGCCGCGGCTTCGCCTTTCTGCTTCACAATGTCCGCGACCTCGGAGCGCATTTTCTCCACCGTCTCTTCTATCTTGGCTGGCTGGATGCGGCCATCGGCGATAAGTCTCTCGAGCGCCATTTTCGCAATGGTGCGGCGAAGAGGATCGAACGAAGAGAGCGTTATTCTGTCCGGCGCATCATCAATAAGCACATCGACGCCGGTGGCGCGCTCGAATGCCTTGATATTGCGACCTTCCTTCCCGATTATCTTCCCCTTGACGTCATCCGAAGGCAACGCGACCGAGAAGGAGGTGACTTCGGTGTTTACGGCGCTCCCGAGGCGATGGATGACGGTGGTGAGGATGTCGCGCGCCTTTTCTTCGAGGCGTTCGCGGCCGTGCGCTTCGAGCTTCTGCAGACGCAGAAGGATTGCCTCCTCGTAGGTGCGCTCAATTTCTGAAAAAAGTTCTTCACGCGCTTTTTCTTCAGATATATTCGCTACGTTCGCGAGCTCTTTGAAGCGCTCGGCGGCGAGGCGTTCCGCTTCGCTCTTCGTGCGAATTGCTTCTTGTTCTCGCGCGCGCACTTCGTCCTCTTTCCCGTCAAGGTCGCGCTGGCGCGAATCTAGAAACTCTTCCCGCGAAGCGAGGCGCTCTTCCCGCGAAGCTATTTTCTCTTCACGTTCTTCGACAGGCGCGAGGCGTTCCGTCTCGAGGACGGCGCTCCGATATTCCGCATCGGCCAGTATCTTCGCCGTCTGCTCCTTCGCTTGGAACAGTTTCTGTTTTATGTCGAGCTCGACCGAACCGCGCTGGGCGAGACCGATGAGGACGCGGAGCACATAGCCGAGAATGACACCTCCCACGCCCGAGAGCGCTAGCATGATTAATATGATTTTTAGTGACATAAGCGCCCAATAAATTTAAAAAGTAATGGGACAAACGGTCGTTCTCTAGTATCATCCAATCAGCGAGACGGTATAAAGAAACTCTAGCATAAAATCACGAATAATTCATTCGAGAATATCTCTAATCCGCGCGGTCTAAGATTTTAAATCCTCTTAAACTTATAAAGTTATGCAAAACTAAGAAACTCTATTATAAATAGTACCTATTTCGTCACATCTGTGACACGTTAGGTAACCAAACGTAGTGACCTTCCCCTTCTCTTTCTCTTTCTCTTTCATTCATTTTCCTCCTTTTTTCATTGCGGCATTTCCTGCCACTGGAACTGCCCCTAAACTTTGCCTAACAGCATAGCAAACTATCTTTTTCTGTCAAGTTTTTTGCATATTATCCGTAAAGCTCACCAGTCGCTCATCCATTCTTATTTGTAATGCTCGTGGCAAATTGCGGTAATGTTTTTTAAAGCGTGCCGAAAGGACAAGGCGCATATTCTAAGAATGAAGGTCTGCAATAAAATTCTCAACAGAATCAAATTCTTTCAATTTTCCATTCTTGTAGTCGCGCTCTGCTTCAATGATAGATTTCATAAGCCGCGCTGTCGGACGAAGCGTAAGAACAAAACGACGGTTTTCTACCGTATTGAGTAAAAAGGAATTTACCATCGTCCCGAGAGGAATGCCGAACTCCGCGGCCGTCCGTTTCGCGCGTTCTTTCAGCTTCTTATCGATTTTCACCGTGAGCAATGTCTTTGTGTTTGTGGCCATTACCAAAGTATATACTTTGGTATATACCAGTCAAGCTATTAGTTTACGAATACACCTTATCAACTAGACCATATTTTTTTGCTTCATCTGCGGTCATAAAGAAGTCGCGCTCGACATCTTTCTCAACTTTCTCAAACGACTGACCAGTGTTCTTCGCTAGAATCCTATTGAGCCGTTCGCGGAGCTTGATAATCTGCTTCGCAGTAATTTCAATGTCAGTTGCTTGGCCCTCGGCTCCGCCGTGTGGTTGATGAATCATCACCTCGGCATTCGGAAGCGCGAATCGCTTGCCATTCTCGCCAGCGGAGAGGAGAATCGCCGCCCCCGAAGCCGCCATGCCGACGCACACGGTCGAAACCGCGGGCTTCACATGATTCATAGTATCTACCATTGCAAGAGTTGCCGTGACAGAGCCGCCCGGAGAATTGATGTAAAGCGAAATGTCCTTCTTCGAATCCTCCGCTTCAAGGAAAAGGAGTTGAGCGATGACGAGGTTCGCGGTATCGTCATCTATAGGACCGCCGAGAAAGACGATGCGCTCCTTCAAGAGCCGCGAGTAAATATCGTAGGCGCGCTCGCCGAACTGGCTCTTTTCGATGACCATCGGAACAAGCACTGAGGCGCGCGGTTGTTTTTGTATATTCATAGGCAAGTGATTTTATTCTGGATTATTGCGCAGTCGTTGATGCGGTAAGGGCATTCTGCTCGGCTATCCGCTGACCCCATGCGTAGAAAGCGCCGATGATAATCATAAGCACGATAATAATGATTGAGATAAGAGCTCCCCACGACTGCGCCTTCGGGGAGGGCATAGACGGCGGTGAGGAATTGTTAAGATCAGGGAGCATGAGGGTAAGAGTATATCAGAACAAAGCCGCAAGTGTCGCGAGTAAGAGTAGCGCTACGATATTCGTAATCTTGATCATCGGATTGATTGCGGGACCTGCCGTATCTTTATACGGGTCGCCGACCGTATCGCCGGTGACTGCCGCCTTGTGTGCATCAGAGCCCTTGCCGCCGTGATTGCCATCTTCGATATACTTTTTCGCATTGTCCCATGCGCCGCCGCCAGAAGTCATAGAGATGGCGACGAACAAGCCCGTCACGATAACGCCGAGAAGCATAGCGCCTAAGGCGTTGAACGCCGCAAACTTCCCAGCTACGGCATTGACAATCACGAACAAGGCGATCGGGGACAACACCGGCAAAAGCGCTGGGATCAGCATCTCACGGATAGCCGCTTTTGTAAGTATGTCCACGGCACGACCATAGTCCGGCTTCTGGATACCTTTCATGATGCCCGGTATTTCCCGAAACTGTCGGCGCACCTCCTCCACGACGGCTCCTGCCGCGCGACCAACAGCGGTCATCGCGATGCCGCCGAACAGATACGGCAACAGACCGCCGACAAAGAGACCGACCACCACCCACGGATCGGTAAGGCTGAAAGATGGAATGTCCATTCCTGCAAAGAATTGGTAGGTTCCGGAATGAATGAAATACTTCAAGTCTTCGGTATACGCGGCGAAGAGCACGAGCGCGCCTAATCCAGCCGAACCGATAGCGTAGCCCTTCGTCACCGCCTTGGTCGTATTGCCGACTGAATCCAGAGCATCAGTCACCTTGCGCACGCTACCTTCGAGGCCGGCCATCTCGGCGATGCCGCCCGCGTTATCGGTCACCGGACCGAATGCGTCCAAGGCGACAATCATGCCGGCCAATGACAGCATCGTTGACACCGCGATGGCGATGCCGAACAGCCCAGCGGAAGAATATGCCGCGATAATGCCGACGCAGATAACGAGCGCGGGCATCGCCGTAGACTCCATGGACATCGCGAGTCCTTGGATGACATTGGTGCCATGGCCGGTGACTGATGCTGCGGCGATTTTCTTCACCGGACGAAAGTTCTTTCCGGTGTAATATTCGCTAATCCAGATGAGGGCGCCGGTAACGACAAGCCCGACGATACCGCAGAAGAACAGGTCATTGCCGGTGAATGAGAGGCCTTCTGTCGTCGTCAGTCTCGCGCCAATTCCTCCCGGAATAAGGTTATTCAAGAGCGGCCACAGCCCGGCGAGAGAGAGGATACCGGTTGCCAGTATTCCTTTATAGAGCGCGCCCATAATGTGCTGGCTCGCACTGAGCCGAACGAAAAAACTGCCGGCGATCGATGTGAGAATGCACATGCCGGCAATGGCAAGCGGCAGGAGCATGAGCGTCCACTTCACGTCACCGACGAAATAGATCGAGGCGAGCACCATGGTAGCGACCGTGGTTACCACATACGTTTCAAATAGGTCTGCGGCCATACCGGCGCAATCGCCCACATTGTCGCCGACGTTGTCGGCAATGGTGGCCGGATTCCGCGGATCGTCCTCCGGTATGCCGGCTTCCACCTTGCCGACCATGTCGCCGCCCACATCAGCACCTTTGGTGAAGATGCCGCCGCCGAGACGGGCAAAAATAGAAATGAGCGATGCCCCGAAACCGAGCGCCACGAGCGAATTCTGTATGACGCGGCCTTGCGCGACCACGTTGATATCAAATCCGAGACCGTACACAAGGAAAGCATAGTACCCGGCGACGCCGATAAGCCCGAGGCCTGCGACCAAGAGGCCGGTTACTGTTCCTGAACGGAATGCGAGCGCAAGCCCGGATGCCAGACCTTGTCGCGACGCCTCCGCCGTGCGTACATTGGCGCGCACCGAAACGTTCATGCCGATGTAGCCAGTCGCGCCGGAGAGTACTGCTCCGATTATGAATCCGATGGCAACTTCTAATCCGAGGAGGAGCCAAGCGAGCGCAAAAATAACTGCGCCGACGATGGCGATCGTCCGATATTGTCGATTCAGATACGCACGTGCGCCTTCTTGAATTGCTGAAGCGATTTCTTGCATGCGAGCATTCCCTGGGCTTTTTGAAAGGACCGACCGCACCGCCCATATGCTGTAGAGGAGCGCAATAACGCCGCACGCAAGTACTAGTTCAAGTCCTGTGCTCATATGATTTTTATTTTTAAGTATTATACATCGTCCTTCACCGTATCGCGATCTTCTTCCTTATCGGCGATAGTTTCGTCGCTCGCAGGGAGCTCCGTCAATTCCTCTTCAGCTGGTAGAATGGTCATCTGTGAGATTTCTTCGGTAACAATTTCATTGCTTTCTGTCGGCATAATTCCAATTGCTTCTGCTGGATTCCCTTCTGACGCGACTGCAACTGTTTCGCCGTCAGACTCAGCGACTTCAGTACCGCCGGCTGAAATGATATCAATATTCCACCCTGTAAGCTTCGCTGCCAGCCGCACATTCTGGCCGCCGCGGCCGATAGCGAGTGACTGTTCGTCTTCGGTAACCGTCACGGTTGCACGGTGATCGGCCTCGTCGAGAACGACTTCAAGCGGCGTGGCGGGGGAAAGGGCCTCCTTCACAAACTCTTTTGCATCGTCGTTCCATTCAATAATGTCAATGCGTTCGCCGCCGAGCTCGCTCATCACGGTCGAGACACGTACGCCGCGCCGACCGACGAGAGAGCCGACCGGATCGACGTGCGGATCAAGCGAGGCAAGCGCGATCTTCGTGCGGCTGCCCGGCTCGCGCGCGAGCGCTTTTACTTCGATAGAACCGGCGGCGAGCTCTGGCGCCTCCATTTCAAAAAGCTTCACGACGAACTTCGGATGCGCGCGGGAAAGCCGCAGATACACGCCGTGGAAACCTTCATCTACTGCATAGAGATAGGCGCGAATGCGCTCGCCCATGCGATACCGCTCACCCGGAATCTGCTCCTCGTAGGGAATGATGCCGGTCGTGCGTCCGAGATCGACGAAGATCGCTCCGCGTTCCATACGTTGAACGATGCCGCTCACTATCTGACCTTTCTTCTCGCTGAATTCCTCCATCATGGAGAGCTTCTCCGCTTCGCGCACCTTCTGGATGACCACCTGCTTGGCGGTCTGCGCCGCGATGCGGCCGAAGTCGTCCTGCGGTTCGAGCGGGAAGATGATCTCCTCGCCCACGGAAACGCCGCGCTTGATAAGCTTCGCGTTTTCAAGAAGGATATGCTTCTCGGAATCAAGGCGTGGTAATTCACCCTCAGTTAAACTGTGCTCTACATGGTCGCCTGACCACCCTCCATGCGGATGATATGGAGATATATGTTCCTCTTCTGCTTTTTCATCCGGTGTAGGGAATCTAACGGTAGTGTCATCTACTACTGTTTTAATTTGTTCAAAAGAGATTGTGCCAGTATCGAGGTCGAGCTTGGCGCGGACAATTTGCCCATGCTTGCCGTATTCGCGCTTATACGCGGTCGCCATCGCGCTTTCGACAGCGTCGATCATCGTCGTGCGGCTGATACCTCTGTCTTCGAACTCCCCGAGCACTGCATTGATGGTCTTTAAATCAATCATATGGAATGTGTATGTCGCACTTTTTATAAAGAAAGCCCGCATCGCGGATATTTCAGATAGTGTAAAGATACTAAACCCATTTTTATATGTCAACTTGACATACGTTGATCCACGACTGAAGTTTGAAGTTCTTCCGTCCCAGCCACTCTCACACGCGAGTGGCTATTCTTTTTGGATAGCGTGCGACATGCGTCCCGCCTATGGCAGGACGCGCTATACTTTACTCAT
>PFPP01000014.1 GCA_002793115.1 Candidatus Kaiserbacteria bacterium CG_4_10_14_0_2_um_filter_50_16 | reverse complement strand
ACGTGCGTTTTAGTTGTCCGTGAACCCACTCCGGCCAACATCCTTAACGCTGCCGCGTCAATGTTACAAGCAGCGTTCAAGTCCCTATCAGCGGCATACCCACACTTGCAGACAAATATGCGGTCGTCCAGCGTTAAATCATCTTTGACAGTGCCACAGTTTTTACATAGACGGCTGGAAGGAAAGAACCGATCAATAGCAACTACCTGTCCGCCATACCATTCGGCTTTGTAAATCAGTTGCCGCCGAATCTCCCCAAAACCAGCATCCGCGATGGACAGAGCCAGGCGATGGTTTTTCAACATCCCACTCACGTTTAAATCTTCCACACCTATGACTCGGTAGGTTTGGGCAATCTTTGTGGTCATCTTATGCTGATAGTCCAGCCGACTATCGGCCACGCACCGATGCAATTTTGCCAACTTCCGTTTGGTGCGTTGCCAATGACCACTACCCTGTTGACGGCGAGACAGCTCACGATTGAACATCTTGATCTTGCGTAACTTAGGCCGCAACAGTTTTTGGTTTTCAAACTGAGTGCCGTCCGAGAGTACCGCCAAGGTCTTGATTCCTAAGTCTACCCCAACCGATTCTTTGGGATGGGTGTGCTCTGGTTTCTCGACTTCAACGTTGATAGCAGCATACCAATACCCGGCGTCTTCCGAGACCGTGACTGATACAATCTTGCCTTCCAATCGTAAGGTTTCGGCCATATTGATCGGCGCGTCCAACCGTTCCAACTTGAGCCAGTGATCATCAACCTTAATCCGCGCCCCGCCCATTCTAAAAGATAACCTGGAGCATTTCTTGCTCTTGAAATTGGGATAACCCTTCTTCACACCCCCTTTCTTACAACGACGGAAGAAGTTTCTGAAGGCGGCATCGAGATTCCTGAAGCCGCTTTCAACGGCGCACTTGGTCACGTCGTAAGACCAGGGGAACTGCTCGCGCCTGATAGCATTGAATTGCTTTCTCAAAGCATAGGCAGAAGGCTTTCCACCGGATTCATATTGGCGTTTCCATTCTGCCAATCCCCAGTTGAAAGCAAACCTCGCCACGCTGCAAGCCTGACGTAGAAATTGCTCTTGTTCTGAGGTAGGATTTACCCTAATCTTGCATGCTCTCTGCATCAGACTTTAGTGACACCATCAGAAATGGATAGGAGGGCCTCAATCTCTGCACTGTCGTACCGACGATGCCTGCCAACAGTACGATGGTCGATCAACTTCCCA
>PFPP01000063.1 GCA_002793115.1 Candidatus Kaiserbacteria bacterium CG_4_10_14_0_2_um_filter_50_16 | reverse complement strand
TGTTTCCCAACAGAGCTAAATAGTGTCTCTATGGTTGGTTCTCAACCGCTAAGTTCTATTCTAGTGCCCCCACGAGGAGTCGGACCTCGATTTCAGGCTTCGGAGGCCTGCGCTCTATCCATTGAGCTATGAGAGCTGTGTGATAAAGAGTTTACACTGAGCGAGTCGAAGTGTGCTCTCGGACAGAATCGAACTGTCATTGCCGGATCCGCAATCCGGTGTCCTATCCGTTGAACGACGAGAGCGATTTAAAATGTATATCAGAAACCGAGCCATGCCGCTACCAGATCGGGGAACGTGTGCGCGTGCTCACTCTCGTCCACATGCTGGAGGAAGTAGGCGTAGATCGTGTCGACATCGATGCCTTCGAGCGGAATGATGAGATGCGGCGAGAGCCAGCTCTTATTCTTGATAGAAATCATGGGCGGGTACTCGCCCTCGATGTCTTCGAGGACAGAGAATGAGATCATGCGGTCGAAGGGATGGAGCTCGTCGCCGATAACAATTCCTTGTTCGACAAGCTTGAAATGGTACAGAGGTGGCTTTTTAGCGGCATGCAAGGCGAGCGCAATAGCGGCAACGACAACAAGGACCGCGAGCAGATAATTACCGAAGAGTATCGCCGCTACCGTGCCAGCGACGGCGATAATGCCGAGCGCCCAATACCAATCGGCGCTTTTCGGATTGTGGTCATATTCTCTCCCTTCCCATTCGAGAATAGCAGTGCGAAGCATAAGGGAAGTATACCACTCGCGGAAGTGCTCGGATGCAGTATACTGTGGACTTACCTTTATAGCAGATATGCAACTATGATTCCAACGAAAGTATTTTTAACAAAAGGATCCGGCGTCCATAAAGACAAACTTGCCAGTTTTGAATTAGCATTGCGGGATGCGGGCATTGAGAAATGCAATTTGGTATACGTTTCGAGCATCTTTCCTCCAAAAGCAAAAATTATTTCAAAAGAAAAAGGTATGAATGAATTGCATCCCGGACAGATTACGTTTTGTGTCTTGGCGCGACTGGAGACGAACGAACCGAATCGGCTCATTTCGGCCTCCATCGGGTTGGCGATCCCGAGAGATAATAATAACTACGGATATCTTTCTGAACACCATGCGTTCGGAGAAAGAGGGGAAATCTCCGGAGAATACGCGGAAGATCTTGCGGCTACCATGCTTGCAACAACGCTCGGTGTTGAATTCAATTCTGACTCCGCATGGGTTGAGCGGGAACAAGTGTATAAGTCATCGGGATATATTTTCAAAACAACCAACATCACCCAATCTGCGATGGGTAATAAAGACGGGCATTGGACGACTGTCATCTCTGTTGCGGTTCTTTTGCCCTAAGTGGCTCTGGCGGTGCCTTTTGGTTAAAATCCGAACCTATTTCGCCCAAAATCCTGACACTGACT
>PFPP01000009.1:548-8869 GCA_002793115.1 Candidatus Kaiserbacteria bacterium CG_4_10_14_0_2_um_filter_50_16 | reverse complement strand
GACAGAACGGCTCTGCAGTTATAGCTCTCCAGACAGCCCTTCAGAAGGACGGTGAGTCAGTATCTATCACCAGCACCTTCGATGAGCAGACCGCCTCTGCTGTCACGGGATTCCAACAGGAGTATAAAAACTATATTCTCACCCCAGTCGGTCTTCAGTACGGCACCGGCTATGTTGGTTCATATACACGAGCTAAACTAAATGCACTTTTCGGTTGCCATAATTCGCAAAAACCTTCCATCACTGTCCTCTCTCCGAATGGAGGGGAGACGTGGCAGGTCGGGAATACGTATACAATCAAATGGTCTGGTGCTGGTTATGACACTTACGGAGGAAAACCAGTTGACATTAATCTACTTTCATATGTTGGACCCAACAACTATCCAGTAGTGATGACTATTGCGCCCTCTATTAGTAATAATTTTTATAATTGGGTTATCCCTTCTTCAGTAAATACTGGTGCCTATATTGTTAGGATAAGTAGTGCTGTTACTGGGGAAGTCATTAGTGATTTGAGCGATTCTTATTTCAAGATTGTAGCGACTGGGACTCCTTCTATTACAACAACATCCCCTCTCCCAAGCTAACATTGGGCAAGTCTGACTTATCCACAGGATTTTATTGACTTTTTAATTGACTCGGCTATACTGGCTAAACAAATGCCTTCGGGCCGGCCCTCCGAGAGGAGGGACAAAAAAATCGAAAAGCCGTTAAAGAATGTCTTTAACGGCTTTTCGTATCTCATTAAATTTTTTCATGTTGAGCATCATAATTTTGACCGTTAGACGTTTTGTATCTATGAGACGCAATTGAGAAATAATTGCGAACACCGATTATGTTTTACGCCTTCTCGACACGCTCGGTGTATTCTCCAGTGTCGGTGTTTATTTTAACGATATCGCCCGTGTTGATGAAGAGTGGAACATTCACTTTTGCGCCGGTCGATAATTCAGCAAGCTTCGTTCCACCAGATACCGTATTTCCTTTCACCGCAGGTGGAGCTTCTTTTACTTCAAGTTCAACTTTTACTGGTATTTTAATAGTCATTGGTTTATCTTTATAAGTCAGCACATCGACGACGCTATTCTGCGCGAGCCACTGCACTTTGTCGTGTACGGCATCTTCGGGAAATGAAAAACGATTTTTCGGATTGTCTTCCTCTGCAAACCAGCTCTCACCGCGGTTGGTATAAAGATAGTTTGCCCGCATGGCATCAATGTCGGCTTCAGCCACGGTCTCGTTCTGATGGAATGAGATTTCTGTAACCTTGCCAGAGACGAGATGCCGCAGTTTTGTCTGATTCACCGGCTTCCGCTGTTGCATACGGAAGATGTGCGACGAGAGCACCTCGTAGGGTTCATTGTTGTAATCAATGATGCATTTTGGAAGGATTTCGTTGTAACTTAAAGTAGCCATAAATAGTTGTAAAAAGTGCCCGAAGAGGGCGATTCGTGTATGCTAGCAAACACCATGAGTTTTTCAACTACTGAGGATATCGGTGTGCTCACAGACGCCGAAGTGCTCGCGCGGTCGCGGAAGGAGCCAAATCTCTTCGCGATTCTCGTCCGTCGATACGAAGCGGCTCTGTTAAGGCGAGCGAAGAAGATTTTGTATTTTCCAGAAGACGCTGAAGAGGCAGTGCAAGATGCGTTCACCAAGATATATCTCTATGCAGATAAGTATCATATACAAGAAGGCGCGGGCTTCTCTTCATGGGCATACACGATTCTGAATCGCGTTGCGTATACGAAGTACCGAACACAGAGTATCGAGCGGGGGAGGCGCGCCGAGCTTCTTCCCGAGCACTACGAATCGTTGCCGGATGCACGCGCCGAATTTCTCGAAGATTTATCGATACGAAATGAAGTGATGGTCGCGCTCGCGAAGCTCCCCGAAACCGCGGCGAAAATCTTGCGGTTACAATTTATCGAGGGCAAAAGCCAAGAAGAAATTGCCGAATCAGAACGGCTCTCGATTCCAGCCGTGAAGACGCGCGTCCATCGGGCGAAGAAACTTTTCAAACAAACCTATGGCGAACAAAATAATGCAAACTAATATAGAAAAAAATGTGATGCGCCGCATCTTTCTTATCCGCATGTTGCGATATGTATTTTCTGGATTTACCGTTGGATGTTTCGTATTGGTAGTTGCCCTGTTCGGTCTCGGCAGGGAAGTGTGGGTTGCGCGCATATTCCAAAACACCCCGGCCAATCTCGCCGATCTTCCGCGCTTTTACATCGCCGCTTTCGATCATACCCGCCTCACTGTTCAGGCACTCATATTGCTCACCATTGCATCGTTCATTTATCTTGCTCGCGCAATAGTCCGCATCTTCTCCACCGCATTCTTTAACTCTCTGCGAGTTTCGCCATAATCTGCTTGAGGAGTTCTTTAGAAACATCTTTATTGTCGCGCAGGAAGGTGCGCGTTGCGTCGTAACCCTTGCCGAGCGAAGTCTCTCCCATTTTGTATGAAGCGCCGCTCTTTGTGATAATTTCGTATTTCTCGCCGAGAGCGATGAGCTCACCCTCGCGGCTGATACCCTCATTATAGAGTAGGTCAAATTCAGTCGTCTTGAAGGGAGCGGCGACTTTATTCTTCACCACCTTCACGCGTACGCGCCCGCCAACGACTTCCTCTCCCTTCTTTATCGAAGCGATACGGCGAATATCGAGACGTACTGAGGTATAAAATTTTAGCGCTTTGCCACCCGGTGTCGTCTCGGGATTGCCAAACATCACGCCGATCTGCATACGAATCTGATTGATGAATATGACAATCGTCTTGCTCCGCGAGACGATAGCAGTCAGTTTGCGGAGTGCTTGGCTCATCAGGCGTGCCTGCTTGCCGACGTGCTGTTGGCCCATTTCCCCTTCGATTTCGTCTTTCGGCGTGAGCGCGGCAACGGAGTCGATGACGATGACATCGACATTTCCGCTCCGCACCAGTGACTCGACGATATCAAGCGCCTGTTCGCCTGTATCCGGTTGCGAAATGAGAAGCTCCTGGAGCTTCACCCCGATACGGCGCGCATATTCGGGATCGAGCGCGTGCTCGGCATCGACGAATGCGGCGATACCGTCCTTCTTCTGCGCCTCAGCGATAGCATGAAGCGCGAGTGTCGTCTTCCCGGAAGATTCCGGACCGAATATTTCTATGATACGCCCGCGCGGGAGGCCACCCACGCCGAGCGCCGCATCGAGCCCGATAGAGCCCGTCGATATCGTGGGTATTTTCTGCGGCACGCCCGCGCCGAAAACGGTAATCGCCTCATCGCCGAACTTGGTGCGAATTTCTTTGAGCGCTTGCTCAATGGATTTTTGTTTCTCGCTTTTGTCCGCGCTCGATGCGGTTACTGTCTTCAAAACTTTTTCTTTTTTTGGTTTTCCGAATGCCATAATAAATAAGATTGTTAGGCGCTAGGCCTTAGACATTAGCATACATAATAACATTACTAGAATCACGGGACGAAGATAGTGCGCGTGGCAGTCACCGTCCTCCCAAAACGGTCGATGGCTCTGAAGGTAAGTATAGATCCTCCGCGAGGAAAGGTGAACGTTGACGAAAAACTACCATCTTCTTCGCGAAGTACGGGCGCCCCGTCAAGTGTGAGTTGTGCGACACGTATCGCCTTCCCCCGTACGTCCACGATTCCGTCCGGATAAGAAGCGTTATTTACCGGAGAGACGATAGAGAGAGAAGGCCCCGCTACCAACGGCCATGCTTCGATAAGGCCGTAGCACACGAGAACAGAAAGCACTACGGCGAGGAGATATCGAGTCATTGTCCTTGTCCTCGCTAAAAGTTTTCCCCTTCGTCTGCATATGGAACAGTATTTGGAGGCGCGTGTCTGGTAAGAATCTCGCGCGGCTTGGAGCCGTCGGCCGGGCCGATGATACCGTGCGCTTCGAGCATGTCCATGAGCCGCGCCGCGCGCGAATATCCTATCTTTAATTTGCGTTGCAGATAGGAGGTTGAGGCGCGGCCGACTTCTTCTACCGCCGTGCGAGCGTCTTCGTAGAGATCATCATCAATGTCGTCATCGTCGAAACTGCCGTTCACCAGACCGATAACGTCGTTCGGCTCTGCAGCCACATTGAGGCCATTTCCGCCGAAATCAATACTTGAGAGATCGCCCGCATTGTGGCTCTTGATATATCTCACAACCCTCTTTATTTCGTCCTCGTTGATGAATGCCGTCTGAATGCGCACGGGTTTCTGCATCTCACTCGAGAGGTAGAGCATATCGCCCGCGCCCAGTAGGGACTCCGCGCCCGCGCCATCGAGAATGGTACGCGAATCTATCTGCGAAGCGACCTGAAGCGCCATGCGCGTCGGCACATTCGCCTTGATAAGGCCGGTGATGACATTAACCGAGGGGCGTTGCGTGGAGAGGAGCAGATGGATGCCGGTTGCGCGCGACATCTGCGCGAGGCGGACGATTGAGGCCTCGAGTTCCCGCGGATACATATGCATGATATCGGCGAGCTCATCGATGACGATGATGATGAAGGGAAGCGCTTCTGGCATTTCCGCCGCACGTTTCCCTCCAGCGGATTTTGCCGGCTCAAAGACGGTGGCGTGATATGAATCGATATCGCGCACATGCTCCGCTTCAAGAATATTGTAACGACGTTCCATTTCCTTCGCCGCCCACTTGAGAGAAAAAATCGTTTTCTTCGGGTCGGTGATGACGGGCGTGAGGAGATGCGGGATGCCGTTATACGCGGTGAGCTCAACGCGTTTAGGGTCAATCATGATGAAGCGCAATTTGTTCGGGCCGTTGCGGTAGAGGAGCGAAGTGATGATCGCGTGTATGGCAACCGACTTCCCGCTACCTGTGGCACCCGCGACGAGACCATGCGGCATCTTCGCGATATTGACGTAATGCGGCGTGCCGGTAATGTCGCGCCCGAGCGCGGCCAAGAGCGGCTTCGTACTTTCTGTCCATTCGGGCGCCGAGAGGAGACCGCCGAGGCCGACCATTGCTTTTACCGTGTTCGGCACCTCAATGCCGACAAGTGATTTTCCAGGGATGGGTGCCTCAATGCGCACTGGATGCGCCGCGAGCGCGAGCTCGAGATTATTAGCGAGCGATACTATCTTCGAGAGGCGCACACCCTCGGCAGGCTTCACCGCATAGCGGGTAACGGTCGGTCCGACCGAGACTTCGTCCATCTCGAGATGGATGCCGAAATTCTGGAAGGTGCGCTTGATGATATTTGCATTCGCCTTGATGTTCCCTGTACCGGGTCTCCCGCGATCTGTGCCAAGGATGGAGAGCGGTGGAGGCTGATATTCAGCGTCGAAGTTCACGATGCCCACAGAAGCCATTTCGCCGTCAGGCAAGCCTACGGCACGATTGAAGATCGTTACGACTGGCTCGTTCCCGGCACCTTCTTCGTGTCCGTTATCTTGACTGGTTTCAGGCACGCCGACGACCTCGGACTCCTCTTCAGAGAATGGTTCCTCATTTTTTTGGTGCAATTTTTTAATGCGTTCCCAGAGAGCAGATACATTTTCGCCAAGAAGCTCCACAAGCGCCTCGATATCGCTCACGATCGCGAAGCCGATAATGATGGTCGCGACGAGCAGTACCAGCGCGCCCCAGAAGCCGAAGAAACCTGTAAGTGCTTTCCCTCCCCAGGTGCCGGCGATACCGCCGAAGCGCGCGCCTGGGAAAAGTCCGGCGAAGGCGAGGACGGAAGCGCAGATGATGAGAATACCGGAGGTTGCCAAAGGCGCGAAGGTTGGTCGGCCGAAGCCCGCATAGAGGCCGACCGCAATGAGAGCGATCGGCAAGAGGAATGCGCCGACGCCCACGATCGCATAACTCGCGGCGAAAACTCGCGTTCCTATGGGACCTGCCGCGCCGAATATCGCCAATACGAGTAATATACCTGCGGCAAATAGTACTATGGCAGAAGCGTAGCGGATGAGCGTATCATATTCTCTCATATTCCTTTCACGTCTGCGCCGCGAGCCGTTTTTACCGTTTCCGCGATTCATAATATAATGCATTGTAACACTACGCGATGCATGCGCGATACGCGTACTATTGCATATCACTTGCAGAGGAAGAAGCGAGGGGTATACTGTCTGATACAGTATGAGACATGAGCAATCAGATATAGGACATATAACTGAAGTTCGGAACATCTATACAAAAGATAAGGACGTTCATTCGGGAGATTTTGTCTTAGAAAAAAGTATATTTAGTAACATTTTTGGAAAAGACATACGGAGGGTTTTTATATATAAAAAGGCGGAACGGCTTGCAAAAGCCATCCACCTCATCGCACCGGCATTTGCCGAATCAGTGTCCTTAAGAAACCGCATTGATGCGATCGCGATAGGCCTTGTCGATGCGGCGATACTGCCGTCCGGCGCGGCGCGCATGGCGCTCTCGCGCGAATTGCTCGCACTTTCGAGCGTACTCTCTATAGCGCGTACTGGTGGACTGCTTTCTTCTATGAATGCGGAAATTATCGCTCGAGAAGCCCATATCCTTCTTCAAGAAGTTGCCGCGTATGAAGAACCGAGACTCTTTCTCGACGAGGCGCCGACACTCTCCGATATTGCTAAAAAAACTCTCTCGCGAGAAACAATTCATAAGCCAAATCTTGCAATTAAAAAACATACAAAAGACACAAGCGACATAGCGGACATTCGTATAAAGGACAGAAGGGAAGCGATATTGTCCGTTATAAGAAACAAAAAGACAGCAAGCATAAAGGACATTTCCACCCTTATCCGCGGTGTGTCCGAGAAGACTATCCAGAGGGAACTTCTCGTGCTTATAGCGACTGGGATTGTCCTTAAACAAGGCGAACGCCGTTGGAGTACCTATTCTCTCGCCTAACTTGGCGGTCGAACCGCCAAGTGTCTTGTTTGTTGACACGACGTGTCAATCATCAATCAAATCGAAAATCAAATAAATAAGGTTTTAAACTCTTCAAATGTTTTGACTTTATGAAATATGCCGTGTTAGTATGTTATCCACACGTACAGTATCGGAAATGCTTGATCCGCTATATACTGTGTGAGTCCTTGCGGTGGCTGTTTTCCCGACTTCGGTTGATGAGACAGAACCCGGTAGGGCGTACTTTGATAACAGAATAGTCCTCCCTCGGAGGACATCAATCCTTGCCAACTAACCCATGGCGTACTGGTCGACACTGTGCGCTGTGGGGTAGTGTAAAAGTGAATGTGCTCACAAACCTAAATTATTATGTGCGCTTAAAATAATTAACAATTGTTATGCAAACAGTAACTACAAAAGCGGTCGCAAAGGTTGCGGCAGTGGCGACTGGACTCGCGATGGCGACGTCAATGCTCTCGCTCGCGCCTTTGGCGCACGCGGCGGCTCTCACGCCTAGCCAAGTCGATTCTATCGTCAACATGGTTGCATCCTTCGGTGCTGATGCAGCAACGGTCGCGAATGTTCGCGCATCGCTCACAGGAGGCACACCTTCAACGCCTTCGACACCTGGGACATCTTCCTGCTCGTTCTCGCGCAGTCTCACCATCGGTTCGACTGGCGCAGATGTCACCTGCCTTCAGAATGCTCTTATTGCTGGGGGGTTCTCGATCCCAGCAGGCGCAACTGGGTACTTCGGTACCCAGACACGAGCAGCGGTTGCCTCATGGCAGTCGTCTAAGAATATCGCCCCAGCAGTTGGGTACTTCGGTCCCATCTCTCGCGCTGCGTTCGACCTCGGTGGAACACCAGGTACTCCTGGTACACCAGGTACTCCGGGCACACCAGTAACGGGCAATGGCCTTAAGGTCTCGCTCGCATCGGATTCTCCAAACGGTGTTGCGCTTGTGCAGGGTCAGGCGGCCGCAGAGCTCGCGAAATTCACTTTTGCGAACCCTACCGCCTCTCCGATTAATGTCACGAACCTCACGTTCAACCGCATCGGAGTGTCTAATGACGCGACGATGACAAACGTGTACCTCTACTCTGGGGCGGTTCGTCTGACTGATTCGGCTGGCATCTCAAGTTCTGCGTTCAACTTCAACGATCCAAATGGTCTCTTTGCTGTCCCGGCAGGCGGCACCTATACGGTGTCAGTTCGCTCGGATATTGCGGATTTAACCTCTGGCCAGCAGATCGGCGTCTCACTCGTTTCCGCTTCTTCAAGCGGTACGCTCGACTCGTCGGTGAGCTTCCCGATCATAGGTGGTCTTCAGGCCATCTCTTCAGCGACACTTGGTAAAGTTGACTTCAATTCAACGACACTCCCATCATCTGCTGCTACCTCAATTGAAATTGATCCGCAAGCGGATTACACGGTCTGGCAGAACACGGTTACCAT
>PFPP01000009.1:0-526 GCA_002793115.1 Candidatus Kaiserbacteria bacterium CG_4_10_14_0_2_um_filter_50_16 | reverse complement strand
AAGAGTTTCGCGCTCAAGAATATCGGTTCTATCCAGAGTGGCGACATCATCAACTTCCGCCTCTATGTGGACGGCGTACTAGCCGGCCAGACAGTCACGAGACTTGATTCGAACAGTATGGTCACCTTCGACCTTTCGGCAAACCCGCTTCGTCTCGAGACGGGTAATCGCATGATAAAGGTGGTGGCAGATGTCGTGGGCGGTGCATCCCGCACCTTCCAGATGTCGCTCCGCTACACGGCGGACGCGCTGTTCTATGACACTGACTTGAATCAACCGATACTCTCAACCGTGAATAGCTCAACATTCTCGGCTCGTTCGGCGGCATCGGCGACTATCAACTCGGTCTCAACCTCGGCTCCTTCGGTAACCCGTTCTGCGGATTCTCCGACTGCCGCAGTTGCGAACGGTTCAAGCAGTGTCAAGTGGGCAACCTTCAAGATCATCGCCAACGGCGAAGACGTGAAGGTTGACAACATCAAACTATCAGCACACACGGCCCCGAGCGGTCGCGGTTTTGGTCTCA
>PFPP01000008.1:1425-7676 GCA_002793115.1 Candidatus Kaiserbacteria bacterium CG_4_10_14_0_2_um_filter_50_16 | reverse complement strand
CTCCGCGCCTACGGGGGTGCAAGTAATTTGATTTTTTTATAATACTGTAGTAGTTGCACTTACTGAAAGCGGTACAGGGAGCATCACGCCACCAGAAAAAAGATTCGGATGGCTCTCGTACCATGCGGCAACACTATATTCCCAATACGCGAATTGAGGATCTTGCGCTGGATTAGCGAGCGGAGATCCTTGCGGATTATTTTTATCGGTCCAATAGAGCAAACTATGCGGTACGATGGCGCCGGTCGCATCCGGTATGTGCCAATTTCCCTGTAACATCGGCGGGACAGAAGTAGAAATAGGATCTGATTCTCTGAAATAGGTCTTCGGATATTTTGAGAGCGCGTACGCCATCACCTCATGCCACATCGGCGCCGCAATAAATCCAGCGATTGATTTCACCATCGGTGTATTGTCATTATTCCCCGCCCAGACGCCGATGGCTATTGAGGGAGTGTAGCCGATGACCCACGCGTCGCGCGTGTCATTGGTTGTGCCGGTTTTTACCGCGACGTCGTAGCCGGGGAAAGAGAGCGGGGATGTGAGCGAATATTCCGGCAGACGGGCAGGAGCGTCGGAGAGCATCGCAGACATGTCGCGTGCGATATTTTCAGAAAGTACTTGCGAGGGTTGTGAGGTGTACTGCATAAGAATATTTCCTTTTGCATCATCGACTTCGAATATGCCAGTCGGCGTATTTCTTACTCCCTCATTTGCGAAAGTAGCGTAGGCGCCAGTCAGATCGAGAAGACGCACTTCACCGCCGCCTAGCACAAGCGTCAGACCATACTGGCTCGGATCGCCGAGCGTCGTGAGTCCGAACGATTTTGCGAGATTTATGGCATTCTGTATGCCGACCAGATATAGAACCTTGACCGCGGGGATATTGATCGATTGCGCAAGCGCTGTCTCGAACGTCATAGGACCGCGGAAGGTGTTGTCGAAGTCTACCGGCGCGTAGCAGGGAGCGGTATTGTTAGTGACATCTGACGGACTACATATAGTAGAGAATTGCGTCGGGGTGTCGAAGACTACTGTATCGCGCGTATAGCCCTTCATAAGCGCTAGCGAGTAAATGAAAGGCTTCATAGCCGAACCTGGCTGGCGAAGCGCTAATGTCGCGTTGTATTGGCCGTCGATAGCCGTATCGAAGAAATCACGCGAGCCGACCATCGCGAGAATTTGTCCCGTCGGAGGATCGATCGCGACCAAAGAAGCATTTGAAGCCCTGAAATTCTTTTCGTTTTCAAGCGCATATCGGTTGACAATAGATTCAGCACTTACCTCGAGATCCGCATCAAGCGTTGTAGTAACCTTCAATCCCGACATAAGCGCCTGCGAACCATACATTTCTTCGAGCTGATTGAGAATATAGAAAACGAAGTGCGGCGCAATGATTGCATTCTGACCCGCTGGAGCGAAGGAAACCTGCTCGGCTGCCGCGGTCGCATACGCGGCGTCGTCTATGAAACCGAGTGTACGCATCCGACCAAGCACGAGGTTTTTCCGACCGGCAAGCTCTGTTTTATGCGCACCGTACGGCGAATAATACGAAGGAGCTTGAATCATCGCCGCGAGATAAGCGGCCTGTGCGAGCGATAAGTCCTTCGCGGGCTTGCCGAAGTAGGCCTCTGAAGCGCTTTCGATGCCATAGAGCGTTCCGCCATAGGGAATATTATTCAGGTAGGTCTCAAGGATCTGGTCTTTCGAGTACACTTGTTCAAGTTTTATCGCCAGCATCCACTCATTAATTTTCCGAACGACACTTTTCTTGCTAGTGAGCAGTTCATTTTTAACGACTTGCTGCGTGATGGTCGAGCCGCCTTGCGAGAATGCACCACCGAGCACATCGGCGAACACCGCGCGGATAATGGAGGAAAAGCGGATGCCACCATGTTCATAAAAACTCGAATCCTCAATAGCAATAGTTGCATTAACAGCATTGGGCGATATCGAGGAAAGCGGTACGACGTCGCGTCTCACGTCGCGATTATAGTCGTAGAGGAGCACTTGGCCGGTGCGGTCATAAATCTTGGTTGATTGGTCGACTTGTCGAGCGGTAAACGATCCGATGTCAGGCACTGGGGTGAAAGCGACCGCAACCAGTACGCCGCTTATGATGAAAAAACAAAGGCCGAAGAACACAAAAATAAGTATAAGAAACGTGTGCCGCCACGATATCTGCCGACGGGAAGTCATGATTTGCATGCTACCATTCTTTATTCTCCCTCGTTCCTACGGCAAGCGCGGTAATGCCGATGGCAATAGCATCTAATTCGTCATCAAGACGTTTCTTTTTTTTAAGAACGAGGAGTTTTGGAATCATGTTCGCGACAGCCACCTTGGTTGCGCTTCCATAACCGGTTACCGCGAGTTTTACCTGCTGCGGAGAACATTCAATAACAGGTAAAGCATCAATGCCGGCTGCGGCTAGGATTGCGCCGCGTGCTTCGGCGACGCCGAAAGCAGTCTTTTTATTGATGCTAAAAAAAAGCGTCTCGATAGCGAGCGCATCGGGAGCATATTTCCTGATTGTGTCGCTGATCGTTCTTGAAATTTGCGCGAGGCGATATTCGCGTGCACCTTTCTTCGGTTGCATGCATCCACTCATGAGAAGTGTCGGCCGCGATGAATCACCCTCGATAATTGCGACACCAAGACGATCGTATCCGGGGTCAATTGCCAGTATCCTCATATCCTTGTGCATTGGTAAATATCCGCTGAATATCCCCGTGCTCATCGAGCACTTCGAGAATCGCTCGCAGTTGGTCTTCGTCGGTCCCGTCTATTTCAATGAGCTGCTCGTTCGGGATGTAGGCATCGCTCGTTTTCTTAAATGCCCAGCTCGCGGCGCCCGGCGCCGCGAGCTCGACTCCCTGTAGCGACAAGAGATGTTTTATTTCCTGCGTCGTGCGATTCTTATTATCAGTAAGTGCTTCGGCGAGAATCGCGACGCCGCCCGGACCATACATTTCATATATTACTTGTTCCAAGTTTCCAGCATCCTTCGACATTCCTTTTGCGATGGCGCGCTCGATATTATCCTTCGGCATATTTTCCGCCTTGGCGCGCGCGATGGCGACCGAAAGCTCTGATGCTGAAAGATTTCCTCCTGCCTTTTTTGATTCGAGTGTGATAAGACGCGCGTGGCGCGAGAAGATACGGCTCTTCGCCGCATCGCTAGCCGACTTCTGCCGTTTTATCTGTGACCATTTACTATGTCCGGACATAACTTCAGAATAATGAAGATTTTCCATCGAGATACTCACGACCTTTGTGGGTGAGTATACGACCGCGTGGCGAGCGCTCGATGAAGCCGAGGCGAAGCAAATACGGCTCGTAGATGTATTCGATCGTATCGGAATCTTCATGAAGAGCGGCAGCTAATGCACGGACGCCAGTGGGCCCTCCACGGAAGCTCGTCAGGAATGTGTGAAGGTATCGGCGATCATCTTTTGTAAGACCGAAAACATCAATACCAAAAAGTTCGCATGCTTCATCACAGAGCGTGGCGGAAAGCGCTCGCTCATGTACTTCAGAAAAGTCGCGCACGCGCTTCAGGAGCGCATTCGCGACGCGCGGGGTCGCGCGGCTCCTCGCCGCGATACGGTCGATAACCTCTTTCGGCGCCGAGAGGTTGAGGAGGCCGGCCGAACGGCGGATGATGTCCTTCAGATCGTCATCACTATAGAAATCGAGCTGAAAAACGCCGCCTCCGAAGCGTGAGCGGAGCGGGCCCGAGAGATCTGCGACGCGCGTTGTCGCGCCGACCAGAGTGAAAGGCGGGAGCGCGAGTTCAACGGTGCGCGCCGAAGGGCCTTTCCCGAGGATGAGGTCGAGATGTCCCGATTCGAGCGCTGGGTAGAGGAGCTCTTCGATCTTGCGCGAGAGGCGGTGAATTTCATCGATAAAAAGAACAGTATTTGGCTCGAGGTTGGTGAGTATGGCGGCGAGGTCGCCGGCACGCTCTATCGCGACGCCGGACGTGCTCTTCAGGGGTGATTCAAGCGTCGCGGCTACGAGATAAGCAAGCGTCGTCTTTCCAACGCCGGGAGGGCCGTAGAAGAGGATGTGCTCCGGCATGCTTCCGCGCTTTTTCGCCGCATCAATAGCGATGCGCACATTCGCTTTTACCTGCGTCTGGCCGACATATTCGTCCCAACGGCTCGGTCGCAATGCCGCGTCGAGCGATGTGGACAAGGAATGGAGATGTGTGGCTCTTGACATAAAAATATGATGATGCTAGTATCATTTTAGCATAGTTTTTGATCATGTTCATTCTCCTCTAGGCAAGGCTTGACGGCTTTGGGCGTTTCCCCAAGGATTTCGTGGTCCCGTACTTCGGTATGAGCACTGCGAAACTCCTCAGGTGTCTCGTCTTCCCCGCGTTACTGCGGGTTTTGCCTTGAGGAGTATGGACGGGATTTTGTTTTATCTCGGTAAATCGATAGTCGCGGCGACTTCGGAAATGGATGTAGTGCCGGCGAGCGCCTTGAGTATGCCGTCTTGCGCCATGGTGAGGTAGCCCTGTTTTGCAGTCAATTTCGCGATCTCGTTTTCTGGCGGATTATCGCGGAGGAAGTGCGCGAGTTCGTCGTCCATAAAAATCGCTTCATAAAGGCCGATACGGCCGTGATATCCGGTCTCCTCATCGCTTGCGGGAGCCGGATCCCATACAGTTTCTATTTTTTTTGGAATGAGAGACTTATCGCTCAACGGTTCGAACACTTTCGCGATCATTTTTTTCTCCTCATCTGTGAGAGAGCGCTCTTTTTTCTTATTCGGATTTAATTTACGCACGAGGCGTTGTGCCATAGAGACCGTCACCGCCGAACCGAACGACTTTGGATCTGCGCCGAGGTCCACGAGGCGCGGGAAGGTTCCGGCCGCATTATTGGTATGAAGAGTAGAGAACACGAAATGACCCGTAAGTGCGGCTTGGATAGCGATATCGGCAGTCTCGCCGTCGCGTATTTCGCCAACCATGATGATGTCTGGGTCTTGGCGCACAATCGATTTCAATCCTTCGGAAAAAGTATATTTCTCTCCAAGAACCTGCGTTTGCACGATACCGTCGAGATGGTATTCAACTGGGTCTTCAATGGTAATTATTTTTATTTCCGGCGTATGAATCTCGCGGAGGAATGAGTAGAGCGTCGTCGTCTTACCGCTCCCAGTCGGACCAGTAGTGAGCAGCATGCCGTTTGGCCGCCTAATTTCCGTCTCGAGACGCGCGAGAAGCTTCGGGTGGATGCCGAGTTCCTTATACGAGACCTTTGTCGCTTCGGGATCGAGAATGCGCATCACGATCGACTCTCCGTAATTGCCTGGAATGAAAGAAATGCGCATTTCAACCTCGTTCTTTGCGCGCGCGACGCTGAAGCGGCCGTCCTGTGCTTGGTTATTGATATTCAGCTTCACGCCCGAGAGTAGTTTGATGCGCGAATTGAGCTGATGATAGGTAGCAGGATCGAAGAAATACGCATCAAACAAGATGCCATCGATGCGCAAACGCAAAAGTGTTTTTTTCTCACTCGGTTCGAAATGGATGTCAGAAGCTCGGAGTGCGAACGCGCCGGCGAGAATAGTCTCGAAAATATGCGACACGCGATCGAGTTCTTTGAGGGCTGTGGCGGCATTAAGTTCCTGTTCGAGCGTCTTGAGCGTGCTACTTTCTTTTGTGAGTTTCTCGAGTGTTTCAGTGGCGACAGTAAACATACCAGCCCTCGATTCAGTAGTGGAAGAAAGATCACTATAGCGCTCGAGTACCTTCTCAAGACTTTTTTTAGAAACAAGGAACTTTTGCAATGAAAATCCACGTTTTGTGAGATCAGCAATGAGTGTTGCAAGTGCTGGATTATTCGGATTATGGATGGCAAAAGAAAGTGTTTTTGCTGTTTTTACGAATGCCGCCGCTTCAGCGCGTTGTGCTTCTTCTTTCGGGATGACGCGGAGCGCCTCGTTGTCTATTTCTTTCAAGGAAAGATCGGCATACGCCATGCCGTATTTCTCGGAGAGAATATGCGCAACATCCTCCTCCTCGCGCTCGCGCACCTCGGTGAGCTTCTTTTCTTCACGCTTCGTGTCAAATGGAAGATCCATGAGCATATCATAGCATCAGCATATTGGCTCCAGAGAGAGGCTTGACGAACTGATAGAATAATGTATCATAGTAATTAGACTGGTCATTGAGCAATAAACAAAAAATAGGAAAGAAGGAGGTGGATATGAAACACATTACTTCAGCTTCA
>PFPP01000008.1:0-1124 GCA_002793115.1 Candidatus Kaiserbacteria bacterium CG_4_10_14_0_2_um_filter_50_16 | reverse complement strand
TCATGGAAAGAAATTTCCTGTTAGGTTTTCCGAAGCAGCCTTTATCCGCCAGAACCTTTTTAATGGGCTGATTTGTATGGCGGCTGAAGGTGGTGCAGTAAGGCAGATACTGTGAGTCATTTACGGAAGATGGAGTAAGTGTCGTGGCCAGGATAAAGCCGTGATTAATATCTACAGAAGCGTGTTCTTTGAGGCCGTAGTGAGGGAGATTATTTTTGATAGTCCAGTCAGAATCTAAATCTCTGGTGAACTTCTGGGGCTTGCCGTTTTTATCGAGACAATTTTCCGGGGAGGATTTTTGCTCTTTTAAAGATTTGATTTTATCTTGGCTGATAGGGCGGGAAGCTGATTTTACCAGCCTGGCATCTATCGCAATGCCCTCATTAATGGTCAGGCCCTGGTTTTCGAACTGGCGCAGGATTTCACTGTTTATTTGATCCATGGCTTTTTTAGACAATCTACTTCTGAAACGCGAGTATGTTGAGTGGTCAGGGGCCGATTTGCTGAAGGGAAGGGACAGGAACTTTTTAAAGGATAAACGATCGTTTATTTGATTTTCGAGTTCAGGATCGGAGTTGATATGAAACCATTTTTGCAACATCAAACATTTAAACAGCAACAATGGAGGATAAGCGTCGGCTCCTTCCGAACTGGCGCCGACGGCATAATGACTTAGCAGAATGGATTCGACTCTTGACCAGTTAATGGCTTTATCAATGTTTTCCATTATTACAAGGCTGCGGTTATGTTTTAAGGAAGTTGCAAGCGCGAGATCGGCAAAATCTAAAGATTTATCCATTTTTTTGTAACCCATATTATCCTCCATAAAAAGCGGTTGAATTATGGTGGAAATATGGCAGATGATAGATTCATTGTCAAGTAAAATCAACATGTTGAACTAAAATAAATGCTTTTTTTATGAATTTTGGGAGTAAAAAAGGAGTTCCCGGAAAATTGCTTTCCGGGAGTTATGCAAAGGTCTCATATTATCTCAAAATTTGTGAGGTCAAAATGAAGGTCGTTATGCTTGTGAAACAAGCAAGGTCCCCCATTACAACCACAATTGGAGGCAAACATGGAAACTATAAGAGTAGAATCCGAAAAATTATCCTTGCCGCCTTCCA
>PFPP01000001.1 GCA_002793115.1 Candidatus Kaiserbacteria bacterium CG_4_10_14_0_2_um_filter_50_16 | reverse complement strand
TGAGATCGGGTATAACCCTCCCGCCGAACCACCAGAACCGAACACTCGAATGAGTTTTCGGGACATAGAATACAAGAAGGTAAAAAGTGCGTGAAATAATTGTGCTATACAGAGTTCCGCACGAGAGACTGGACATATTAGTACTCCTCGGCTCCACGCCTTGCGGCGCTTCCACCTAGAGCCTATCAACCTAGTCATCTCCTAGGAGTCTCATAACGATTCCTAATCTTGGAGCACGTTTCCCGCTTATATGCTTTCAGCGGTTATCGCAACCCGACATAGCTACCCAGCGGTGCCCTTGGCAGGACAGCTGGTAGACCAGAGGTCAGTTCATCCCGGTCCTCTCGTCGCTTCGTCCCCTGTTTCCAGGAGCGCAGACTATATCTTCATCCGTTCCCACTAATCGGGACGAGGATGATGGCATCTTACCCATGTGAGCTGTCGTTCTATGTGGAACGATTCCTCAACACATGAGTCCGCGCGTCTTTCAGCGCGAGTCGTTACGGGGTCAAACCAAAAATGGTGAATAACTTTTGTACGGAATTAACTTCTTTAGAATATCGCGCACTTGCGCATACCCATTGATTCGCAATTCAGTCATGCCGTCATTTCTTCTTGAAATGTAGCCGATACCGAACCTCTGCTGAATCCAATACAATTCTCTTTCATGTCGCGTATCTTGATAAAAGCATATGGTAGCCATAAGGCGTTTTTTCAACGCTCCGTCTTTACGCTTCTTTATCTGAAACATAAGACTGCCATCGCCATCAAGAAAATCTGCGACATACGCTAGATTTATTTTTGATCGACTTCCCACGGTATTATCATAGTGCTATTCTGGTCCTCAAGCGAGTTTGATATCAACAGGACCGCGAGATATCAAACTCTAAAACCAGAAGCACCGTAGACTTCACCGTTATAAGCCACATTATCATCAGAGATCTCTCTCTGAAGTAGCAATTCTTTACTAGGGACGACCCTCCTCAAGAATCAACGCCTGTAGTAGATAGGAGACCAACCTGTCTCACGCATCTACGTTTACTCCGATTACTCGGAGGATCGGACTGTAACTTCGTCGGTTCTCGACGATCAACATTCAGTCTCTACGGGTCAATTCTTATCGCTCATGGTGAGCGGAGTCGAACCATTCCCTCGGTGTTGTCCTCGCGTACACAACGCGATCGGATTTCATCGATATCAGTTGATTTCTTCGCGCGTATTCCTACGCGCAACCGCCGTGATTTTTGTCTTACTAACCTCGTGGATTCAGACCGCTCAATTCCCCATTTCAAGATGACATCTTGAATGAGACACTGAACGGTCTGAACCCAGCTCGCGTACCTTTTTAATTGGCGAACAGCCAAACGCTTGGGAGCTTCTCCACCCCCGCGCTAAGGTGAGCCGACATCGAGGTGCCGAACTCCGCCGTCGCTATGGACGCTTGGGCGGAACTAGCCTGTTATCCCCAGGGTAACTTATATCCGTTAATCTCTGGCCGCGTCTAAGGCGTACCATCGGTTCACTATGCTCTGCTTTCGCATCTGCTCGACATGTACGTCTCGCAGTTAAGCTCTCTTATGCCATTACACTATCGGCACGGTTTCCATTCGCGCCTAGAGAACCTTAATAGACTCCTCCGTTACTTTTTAGGAGGATAGCGCCCCACCAAAACTACCCGCCACGCACGGTCCCCCGTTGGATCCCAACGGGGTTAGACATTGCACACAACAAGAATGGTATTTCACTGACGGATCCACACCAGCCGAAACCGATGCTTCAAATCCTCCCATCTATGCTACGCATGCAACACGCAATGCCAATACGAAGCTGTAGTAAAGCTCCTGGGGTCTTTTCGTCTAACTACAGGTATCCGGCATCTTCACCGGAAGTGCATTTTCACCGAGCGAGTCCTCGAGACAGTTTTCCAGTCATTACACCATTCGTGCACGTCGGAACTTACCCGACAAGGAATTACGCTACCTTAGGACGATTCTCCTATGTTATTTAGCTTGCTATTGGTAGCTGCAAGCATTTCTTTGTATCGCTACAAAGGTCGGACTATATCATCTCGTTGTTCTCAATTAAGAGAGTTGAGTTCGGCGTTTAGTCTCTGAGGATTCTCACAAGCTTCACAGAGGAGGCAACTCATACACTTGACGTGTACGAGTTGCCAGATGGGACTCCCCTTGTTGCTCTCTATTGTTGAGCTATAGGGGAGATAATCTTAAAGAACATTTCCTCTATGAAGCTTGCGAGCCTTTCCTGCTGATTGCCCGCACTTCAAGATTTTCACTGCCTTGCGGCTAGTACTTGAAGATACTCGGGGTTTCCAGCATATGGCCGAATTTATTAACTACAATCATCTTATAGTTATCGCCGACATTCACCGGGGCTTACACAGTCCAGCTCTTTATATTGCTATAAAGAACCCACCGTGGTTAACCTTTCGGCATTGGTCAGGTGTC
>PFPP01000013.1 GCA_002793115.1 Candidatus Kaiserbacteria bacterium CG_4_10_14_0_2_um_filter_50_16 | reverse complement strand
GAATTTAGTTGAAAACGAAAACAAAGAGGAAATGACAACATTTCTGAAAACAATCGGCTCGAACCATGTTTTAGAAAATCGCCAATTCGGTTTTGCTCCGAAAATTCAATACAAACTGGCCGCCGAGCGAAGCGAGGCGGCTTCCTCTGGCTTGCAATTTCCTTACTGGTGCCCGGGAGAGGACTCGAACCTCCACGCCCTTGCGGGCTACGCCACCTCAAGGCGTAATGTCTACCAGTTTCAACACCCGGGCAGTGGGGACACTATACTATAACTTCCTCGATGTTTGCGGTCGGGGCTCCGTCTTCAGACGTCGGAGCTGATTCAACTTCTGCGATCGTCTCATCGCTCATGAGATGCACCATACGCGCATTGCGAAGCTGGCGACGCACCGCTTTTGTCGCTTTCTCGCGGATGAAGTAGAGCTTCGCGCGACGGACGCGGGAACGCTTCACGATTTCGATCGAGTCGATGACCGGAGAATAAAGCGGGAACGTTTTTTCGACGCCGACACCCGAGAGTATCGCGCGGACGGTGAACATACCTCCCGCCTCCGTGCCGTGCTTTACGGAAAGTACGAGACCTTCAAACGTCTGCTTGCGGGCATTCTTGATAGTCTTTTCTTTTTTGTCGGTACCGCGGCCTTTTTTGATTTCAATAATGTTTTGCACTACGCGCACAGTATCGCCTGCTCGTATCCCGAGCTTCGCGCGTCCTTCTATATTGACCGGTGTTATGACTTTCCGCATATATTTGCGCACTCTAGCACGCATTGTATTCTGGAGCAAATTTTTCTTTCGCGACTGAGAAGGACGCGAGCGCCGGAGCGAGATCGCAAGGGACAGGCGCGGTGATGTATACGCGGCCGCCATCCGGAAGTGGAAGATCCACAGAATAGGCGTGGAGACCGAGGCGGGAAATACCAAGTGCCGGAGGATGATTCGGGGCATACAAAGAATCGCCAACGACCGGATGATGAATCGCCTTCAGGTGCACGCGTATTTGGTGCGTCCTGCCTGTCTCCGGATTCACTTTGAGGAGAGAAAGTCCTTCTGTTTCGCCGATTACTTCATAACGGGTGAGAGCGTTGCGAAGACGCCCCTTCGCCTTCGGTTGAGCGCTCCGGAGGCGGAAATCTCTGCGCGAACGTCCGATATCAAAGTCAATGACGCCCTTTTTCTCCTTAAGCACGCCATAGATAAACGCGAGATACGTTTTCCTTACCTCTCTATCATGAAATGCCTTGCGCAAAAACGCATATGCCGGCGCATTTTTCGCGAAAACAAGCACGCCTGATGTATCACGGTCGAGCCGGTGCACGTACCCGCCTCCTGTCTTATAATTTTCTTTAAACCAATCTTCAACGCTTCTCTCTTTCGTTCTTCCATCTGCGTGCGTAATGAGCCCGGCTGGTTTGTTTACCGCGACAACGTCCGCATCTTCATAGAGAGTCGAGAGTTCCATAGTGCACCCTGTAGGACTCGAACCTACGACCTTCGCAGTGTAAATGCGTTGCTCTGCCAACTGAGCTAAGGGTGCATATATTAATTATACTATCAGAAACTATTGCATCTC
>PFPP01000015.1 GCA_002793115.1 Candidatus Kaiserbacteria bacterium CG_4_10_14_0_2_um_filter_50_16 | reverse complement strand
ATATATGTATGCTGAGCGATCCTCTCTACGACTTCATGTCGAAACGCAAGCATCTTATCTGGTATGTCAAGGATTATCGTACCCTGAATGAGGAAGCGGTTGTTGAAGCGACTCTTAATTATGGCAACTGGGACGATGTGCAGAAGGTGATTCACATTCTCGGCATCGCACGCGTTGCTGAAATCTTTCGTAAGCAGGCGGGTCGACCGAGGAAAAATTATCGACCAGAAGTTTTGAACTATTTCTCACTTTACTTCAACAAATATGTCGCCAACACATAAAGAAATATTAACTCGCGAACAGATTCTCCTTTTGCCACTTCTGGCGCAATTTAAAAAAGATTGGGGGCTTGTTGGAGGTACTGCCACAGCTCTCTATCTTGGTCATCGGGAATCTATAGATTTTGACATGTTCAGCTACAAATCTTTCGGTAATTTATCGCTTCAACGGCGTATAGAGAAAGTGCGAAAGATTGATGAGATTTTTGTAAACAAGGGAGGCGAGTTCACGTTCGTGATTAGCCCTGTCAAATTTACATTTTTTCATTATCCATTTGATATTGATTATTCAGAGAGTTTCGAAGGTGTTATTCGTATGCCAACATTACTCACGCTCGCCGCGATGAAGGCATTCGCTATCGGACAACGTAATAAGTGGAAGGATTATGTGGACATGTATTTCATCTTGCGCGATCACTATGGCGTTGATGAAATATCAACGCACGCGCATATGCTTTTTGGCGATAAATTCAATGAACGAATGTTTCGTAACCAACTCTCCTATTTTGACGATATAAACTACTCGGAAGCTGTCATCTTCAAGAATAGTTTCGAGGTGCCAGATGACGAGATACGACGCGCGCTTATTGAATATTCGCTAACGTAAATGAGTAAAGTCTGACTTTACTCACAACCCAGCAAGCTGGTCAATATCTCGTTGGAAAGCGGCGGCGAACTCCATCACGCCATCGCCGTAGAAGGAGTAGGCTGGGTTTTTTGCGTGTGTCCAGCCGGCGAAATAGCGCAATGCGGCGAGTCGCTCGGCTTGCGGCGTCTGCGCCGCGGCGCCGTTGTCCGCCATAAGCATCGCGGTCGCCATGATTGCATCTTTTGCATTCCACGGATTCGAGGGCGACGAACCGCCGGTAAGTTTGCGAACGCGATCTTTATTTGCGACGTACTGCCATGGCCCTTGCCAGAAAGAGATTCCTGCGCCCGATGGAGGCGTACAGCCGTTCGTCTTCGTGTTGATAAAACCGCCATAGCAGACCCATGTCGAAGGAATGAACTGCCCAGGTCCCATCGCGCCGCCCCATCCGTACGACGGCTTTTTCGAGACCGGCATCGTGTCGGGGTCGAAGCCCAACACTTTGGTAATGTACTCAAAGACTGGTTGATCGCGATTCGGCGCCATATCAATGCGCCAGGTGCCGCTCCCTAGATTTTCGCCGAGATTTGTCTCCTGCTTCAGCACACCGAGGGTGATTGCCGCGCGCGTGCCAGTCGCCCGTTCGGCTGCCTGCGCGTAGGTCAGCGCCGTGCCGAACGGTATCGCCGCACTATCGCGGAGCGTGAAGAGCTCAGAACGGATTTGTGCGGCGGTCTTCTGACTCGTCGCAATAAGTTTCTGGTAATTCGCTTCAATGCCTTTGGTCTGTGTCAGGAGTTGTTGCTTCTCCTTCTCCTGCGCTTGGACCTGCTGTTTGGCAAGTTGAGCAACGGTCCGCAATTGTTCCTGTTCCGCGAGCCGCGCTTGGAGCGTCTCTTTTTCCGCCTCAGTTGAAGCACTGGTCTGCTGAATCTGACTGAAAGAATTCGCGAGTGAGCTTTTAATAGACGCGAACGCATCGAGATCTCTAAAGAATTCTGAGACACCTCGCGAGCCGAGTGCAATACTGACAACCGAATAACCATCGAGCATTTGGGTCTGCCGCAATATTTGCGCGAGAGACTCTTTTCCCGCTTCGAGTTGTGCAGAAAGCTGCGAAAGCGTCTGGTTATGCGCCCCGATGCTCCCATTCAATTGCGTGATGGTGAGATTGATCGCTTGTATTTGGAGCTGGGTTTTCTTAATCTCCGCATTGAAAACGCCTATTTGGGTCTGGAGCGTTTGGTGCTGACTTTGCGCCTTGTCGAGCAACTGCTGTTGCATGGCTATCTGGCTCTCGAGCGCGTTGAGCTGGTTCTGAAGGTCTTGTTGCCGCTGTGCAACGGCCTGCGATACGCTCCCGAGAGCGAGATTTCCTCCCGCGACCTCTTGCGCAAGCGCGAGAGACGGCGCGAGAACGAATGCGCACCAAAAAATAAAAAATAAAGACCGACGCATCGTTCGATTAGTGTACTACGTATTCGATACTGGCGCTTCAGTCTCTGTTTCTTCTTTACCTTTCTTTTCGACTTCAATCGATGCGATGTCCGCCTCTGGTGCAACAACCTCTTCTTTTTCTTCGACGACTTCTTGCACGAGCGCAACGATTTCCCCAGGCTCGCTGATGAGTGTCACGCCAGCAGAGAGCGCGAGATCCTTTGCACAGATTCGGTCATTGATTTCCGCGAGTACGGAGAGATCGACTTTAATGTCATGCGGGAGATTCATCGGATCGGCCTCCACCTCGATCTCATGAAGCACTTTGACGAGATTCGCGCCTGCCTCTACCGCCGGCGATTCGCCGACAAATACAAGCGGAATGGCAACTTCGACTTTCTCACCCTTGGTCACTGCATAAAAATCAACATGGCGCGGCTGGTTCGTTATCGGATCGAAATCAACTTCGTGAATGAGCGTCGGAAGTGGCGCGCCGAGACCCTCGAGCGAGACGATTGTGGCCTCTCCGGCATCGCGCAGAATCTTCTCGAATGCATGCGCTTCAACGATAATTGGCGTTGCTACATGGTGCGCGCCGTATACTATCGCGGGAACTAAACCCGCGCGCCGAAGCGCCGGCGCACTAGCGCCACCCTTTATGATGCGCTTTTCTACCTTAAGCATGAGCATGAGTTCGAGTATGCCGCATCAACGGTTTTTCCGCAACACGAGTACAAAAAATCACTTGAGTGCGGCGGAGACTTTGGCAAGGCGAGCAAGGAACGCCTCGCGAGCCGCGGGGACATTCTCTTCTTTTCCTTTCCATATCGCAAGTGCTTCTTCCTGAAGTGCTCGCCCATAAGAGAAGGTGAGTGGCCATGACGTCCCTCCCTTCGCTCGGGACAACCGACAAATTGCAGACAAATTGTCTGTTGCCTGTTCAGGCGTCTGCCCGCCAGAGAGGAATACAATGCCCGCTATCTGCCGCGGAACGCTTTCGAGAAGCACGGCAAGCGTGTCTTCGGCGACTTCTTCTGGTGTATCTTTTCTCCTGCTATCGCTTCCAGAAAGCGCCATCGACGTTTTCAGAATCACACTCGCACGATCGACTGAATGTTCCGCAAGTGCCGAAAAGAGCGTGCTGAGTGTTTTTTGGATAACGGCACGCGCGTGCCGACGACTATGTTTCCCTTCATATAATACTTCTGGCTCCAAGATAGGAACGAGACCTGCCGCTTGTGCTTCCTTCGCATACTGCGCGAGGCGTTTTATGTTTTCATGCACTGCGATCGTGGTCGGCAACTGGTCGCCATCAATACGGATGACCGCGCGCCATTTGGTAAAGACGGCGCCCTGCCTTTTATACGCAACGAGCCGCTCTGGAAGATCTAGGAGACCTCGTGTGATGAGCTCATGCGTGCTCGCATTCATTGGTTCGGTGCCGAGATCGACCTTCACACCCGGCAGGATGCCGCGCGCCACAAGCAATGCGGGAAACGGTTTCCCATCATTTCCTTTTTGAAGAAGCGATTCGAAAAAAAGAATAACTCCAGAGAGATATTGCTCGATACCCTCCGTACCGAAGAAGAGATCGCGATACTGTCGGCGCATTTCCTCGCCCGCCCCGATGCCATACGAAGCTAGGTGTGCGGTCGCTGTCAATATGCTTGAGTCTGCGGCAAGGATCCCTTTGCCGGGTGCAAAAAGCGAACGTGCGGTTGCAACAAGATCTATCATTTCACCATTTTAGCATGCTAGGATATTCTCATGGATTTCATTGCCATCGGCGATACGACCGTCGACGAATTCATCAACCTGAAAGATGCGCACGTCTCATGTGATATCAATCATGAGAATTGCACCATATCGATGAAGTGGGGCGACAAGATTCCGTATGAATTTTCCGAACTTGTGCCGGGTGTCGGCAATGCCGCAAATGCCGCTGTCGCCGCGGCGCGCCTCGGTCTTGCATCGGGATTTGTTTCAAACGTGGGCGATGATCGCTTTGGCACAGACATCCTCGCGACATTCACGCGCGAAGGCGTTGCTACGAAATATATCGCGGTCAATACGAGTATACCGACTAATCATCACTACGTACTCATGTATAACGCCGAGCGCACTATCCTTATCCGGCATGAGAATTACCCCTATCTTATTCCTGAAGGATTGACGCCGCCGAAGTGGATCTACCTTTCTTCGATCGGCGAGCATGCGGGGACGTTTTATGCCGACCTTGTCGTGTGGCTCGGCGAGCATGCGGAAACGAAGCTCGCGTTCCAGCCCGGCACATTCCAAATAAAAATGGGTAAAGAGAAACTCGCAACACTCTATGCCGTTACAGAGCTTGTCGCCTGTAATAAAGAAGAGGCCGAGCATATTCTCGGTCTCGGTGAAACGAATATAAAAAAATTACTTATACACATGCGCGAGCTTGGTCCGAAAATCACACTTATCACCGACGGTCCAAATGGAGCTTTTGTTTTCGACGGAGAAGAGATGCTCAAGGTGCCTATGTTTACGGACCAGAAGCCGCCCCTTGATCGCACGGGCGCCGGCGATGCGATGACCTCGACCGTCGCCGCCGCACTCGCGCTCGGCGTGCCGCTCCGAGAGGCCCTGCTCTGGGGGCCGATAAACTCTATGTCGGTCGTGCAGTATGTCGGCGCGCAGGAAGGACTCCTCACGCGCGTGGCGCTTGAAGCATATCTTGCTTCCGCTCCGGCGAGCTATTGCGTCGAATCGTTGTAATTTCAATATGCCATCTTGAAAAGTGCGCGTACGGCATTTTCTATATGGAGAGCATCGAGTCCGTAGTGTTCGAGAAGTTCGTTTGGTTCACCCGATTGACCGAATTGATCCTGAATACCAAGCCGCCGGACGGGCACCGGATGCTGTTCCGCAAGGAACTCTGCGATGGCGCTCCCGAAGCCGCCTGCTATTTGATGCTCTTCAACGGTGACCACACGACCAGCGCGTCGTACGACCCCGAGCACTGCTTCGATATCAAGTGGCTTAATAGTGGGAATATGTAAAACTATGGACTCGATGTTTTCTTCAGAAAGTGCACAAGCCGCAACGAGTGCTGTATAACTCAATGAACCAGTCGAGAGTATTGCTACCTGTGGGGACTCTGACTCGAAGAGTGTGAGCGCCTTCCCTATTTGAAACGGCGTCCCGCCGGTCGTGAAGACTGGCGTCGGTGCTCGACCAAAACGAATATATACCGGTCCGTCGGTTGTCGCCGCGGTAATAACTGCTTTCCGCGCTTCTTCTGCATCGCAGGGAGCGATGACTGTCATCCCGGGAAGCATGCGCATCATGCCGATGTCCTCGAGCATCTGGTGCGTCGCCCCATCGGGTCCGACCGAAACGCCCGCATGCATGCCACAGATCTTTACCGGCATCTGATTCAGCACGATGGTGGTGCGGATTTGTTCATAATTGCGGCCCGGATTGAATACTGCATAACTTGCAATGAAAGGAATCTTTCCGGCGGCGGCCATGCCGGCGGCGACCGCCGCCATGTTTTGTTCAGCGACACCCAGCTCGATGAATCGGTCGGGGAATTCTTTTTGGAACCATTCGGCGCGCGTACTTTCAGCGAGGTCGGCACAGAGCACGACGACGCGCGAGTCAGCCCTCCCCGCTTCAACGACGCCCGTGCCGAAGCCGTCGCGCGTCGGCGTTTGTTCGATATCGTCTGCGAATATTTTCGCAGAAAGCTGTGCGTCCCTATTAAGCATATTCGTGCGGAACTTTCCCGCTCATCGTGCGGATTTCTTTCATGAATCGTTTCCCTTCTTCCGCAGTCGGTGGCTTGCCGTGCCAGCGATAATCGAACTCGATGTCGTGGACACCCTTGCCTGGAACGGTATGTGCAACAATCAGAGTCGGTTTTTCGTAGATTGCTTTCGCTTCATCAACGGCAGCAATAAAAGCGGGTATGTCATTCCCGTTCACTTCGAGCACATGCCAATTGAATGCGCGATACTTGTCCACAATCGGCTCGAGCGGCATCACGTCTTCCGTCATGCCGTCAATCTGAATATTATTGCGGTCTATAACAGCCGTAAGATTATGTAGTTTGTTTTTCCCGGCAAACATCGCCGCCTCCCACGTATTCCCCTCTTCTTGCTCCCCGTCGCTCATCACGCAATATACCCGCCTCCCGTGATTGAAGGACACGACGTGTCCATCATCAGATGATGGACACGTCGTGTCCTTCAATTGGTCCATGTGGAAAGCATATGCCATGCCGGCGGCTTGCGAGAGGCCTTCGCCGAGAGGTCCCGATGTCGTTTCAAGACCCGACAGCCGCATGCGCTCCGGATGCCCTTGGAGCCGACTGCCGAACTTCCGGAGCGTGAGACATTCTTCTTTCGAAAAATAGCCGGCGTGCGCGAGGGTCGCGTAAAGCACCGGACAAATGTGACCGTTAGAGAGAACGAACCGATCTCTCTCTTCCCAGTCCGGCCGTTTGGGATCGTGATTGAGTATATGAAAATAAAATGCGGTAACAATGTCTGCCATGCCGAGCGAACCAGCCGTATGCCCGCTCCCCGCGGCAACAAGCATTTGGATAATCGTCTCGCGAATCGATTCTGCTTTCTTTTCGAGCGCGTGCACTTGTTCGTCTGTCAATATCATCACTGTAGTATACCCTGTACCTTATACTCCATACGGACTCTGAAGTTCTTCAAACACCGCTAATGCTGCGGCGGAATTGCTCGCGCGCGCAAGCGCGGAACCAATAATGAGACTCGACACGCCGAGCGCGAGCAGACGGCTGGCATTCTTAAGCGAAACGCCTCCGTCGACTTGCACAGGAATCTCTGGATGCTGTTCATGGAATATGCGCACTTTCTCAAAAACGCGCTCGTCGAAAGGTTGTCCCTGTCGTCCGATCCGCGCGATGCCCATGAATTGTACATATCTGATTTCGCCGAGATTCTGTTCAATGAGTACTGGATCGCTCGCGATATTGATCGCGAGACCGGGGGAAATAAAATTGCCGTACCGACTTCGAACTGAAGCGAGAAGTTGCGGCACATCGGTAACGCTCTCGACATGGAAGGTGAGCCGCGTAGCGCCAAAAGAGAGCCATGCGGAGGCTACACGATCGGCGTCGAGGCACATGAGGTCAATCTCGTATGCGATGCGATCGAGTTGCGGGAGCATATCGCCACGCTCGACTAACGCTTCTAATTCTGCGGGAGCGGAATAAGGCCAGGATGCGGGCGAAGCGAACTCTCCGTCAACAACGTCAATTTGCACTCGATTGACTGAAGGAAGTCGCGTAAAAAGTGCGAGTTTCTCCTCGAAGTCTTTGCGCGAGGATGGGAGCACTGCCGGAACGACAAGACTCATTCCAATAGTATACGCCCTTGTGGATTTATTGGAGCGATGCTTCGTAGATCCGACCTCTATAAGTGGCATCGCCAGAAAGGCACCAGGAGATATTATCAAAGAAGAAACGATAATCTTTTATTGTGCATCGATACGGGCTGTTGGGATCCTCGAGCTGTGCGGTGAGATCATATTGGATGACTCCGTTGGGGTTATCAGGACTTATGCTTTTTCCTACAAAGCTATAGGCATAAGAATAGCAACCATCTCCTCCCCAAGGGACACACCCGGTGTTTAGCGGATCCTTCGGCAGAGTTTGTATATACGGCTTCATGATCAATGCGAAGATATCCCATGTGTCATCGCGGATATCAGAACTATAACTGTAACACTCGCAGTCCCAGCTGAGAGTGGCGCCTGCTCCCGGATAGTAGCCATTATCGTTATAGTAAAGCTCAAGAGCATTTCGAATTTGTTCTAAATCCATCATTCTGCG
>PFPP01000030.1 GCA_002793115.1 Candidatus Kaiserbacteria bacterium CG_4_10_14_0_2_um_filter_50_16 | reverse complement strand
AGTTATATGGCATAATAAAACAATGCCACGTTCCGCGAGAGTTGATATCGGTGGAGAAATCTATCATGTCGTCAATCGTGCGAATGGCCGTTTACAGATTTTTGATACGAACGAGGATTATCAGCTTTTTGAGCAACTTCTATTAGAGACGAAAGAAGTTACCGATATGCGTATTCTTGCGTATGAGTTAATGCCAAACCATTGGCATCTTGTACTCCACCCCGAAAATGACGGTGACCTTGCCGTTTTCATGCATAAGCTAAGTAATGCACATACTAGAAAGGTACACGCGCTCACCAACACAAATGGTAGTGGCCATCTGTATCAGGGCCGTTATAAATCTTTTTTGGTTGATTCAGATAAATATCTTCTTGCAGTCATAAAATACGCTGAACGCAATGCAGTGCGCGCAAAGCTTGCACGCCATTGTGAAGACTGGCGATGGGGAAGCGCATGGCGACGTATTCATGGGACAATAGAGCAGAAGAAACTCCTTGCTGGAATGCCAGCAGAACTTCCGGATGATTACAGGGAATGGATAAATACTGACGAAAAATCAGATGACATAGAGATAATTCGTACATCAGTGAACAAAAGTGTTCCTTATGGGAGAGATACGTGGGTAGAAAAGATGGTATCAAAACATCATCTGGAATCAACACAACGATCTCCCGGGCGACCTAAGAAGGGAACTATATAGGAAATTATTAAACCACACAAAATACGAAAAAATGGTGGCTGTCCCCTTCCCTTCATGGAAGTAGGGTATGATAGGATAATGGTTCGACGCTTTTTTGAACGCATCGCGGCTCCGGTACGCGGCCTGCATCAGGCCGCGTATCTGCTCGCGGGGCTGACGCTCGCCTCGCAGGTTCTCGCGCTCCTGCGCGATCGCACGTTCGCACACACCTTCGGCGCTGGCCAGACGCTCGATCTCTATTATGTGGCATTCCGCGTGCCGGATCTCGTTTTCGCTCTCGTATCATCACTCGTGAGCGCCCATGTGCTCATTCCGCGCATCATGGGAATGGACCGTGAAGCGACGCGCCGATTGCTCTCCGAATCGGCAACATTTCTTTTCGGCCTCGGAGGGTTCATCTGCGTGGTACTCGCGTTCTTCATGCCGCAATTCCTCGCACTCTTGTATCCGAATCTCATTGCATCTCCACAGCAGGCTGGGTTCGTGCTCCTCGCGCGCATCCTCCTCCTCCAACCGATCCTTCTCGGACTTTCCGGCATCCTCGGAAGCGTGACGCAGGTGCATCGCCGCTTCATGCTCTTCGCGCTCTCGCCGATTCTCTACAACCTCGGCATCATTCTCGGCACCGTCGTCCTCTATCCGCGCTGGGGCCTCCCTGGCATCGGCATCGGCGTCATTCTCGGCGCGATCGCATATCTCGCGGTAAACATTCCAGTCGTCGTCGGGGCGGGCATTGTTCCGAGCTTTCGCTTTCCGCGGTTCGCGCTCATGGCGTCGGTCGTGCGAGATTCCGTCCCGCGCTCACTCGCGCTCGGCATGGGTTCGGTGACGGCGCTCGCGCTCACGGCATTCGCTTCGAGAATAGGAACGGGTGCGGTTTCCGTCTTCACCTTCGCCAGCAATCTTGAGGCAGTCCCGCTCGCGCTTATCGGCTCCTCCTACGCGGTTGCGGCATTTCCCGCGCTCTCCGAGGCCTCGGCTCTGGAGAGACGCGACGAATTCACGCGCATCCTTTCGGCGAGTGCGCGGCACATCATCCTCTGGTCGGTCGTCGCTCTCGGGCTCATCGTCGTCTTGCGCGCGCATCTCGTGCGCGTTATTCTCGGCACCGGCGCATTCGACTGGAACGCGACACGCCTCACCGCCGCTCTCCTCGCCATTCTCGCGGTCGGCCTCGTCGCACAAGGGCTCGTGCTCCTCTTCTCGCGCGCTCTCTATGCAGTGCGACAATCCTGGCGGCCGCTTTTCTATCAAACTCTCGGCGGAGCCCTCACTATATTTCTCGCTGTCGTATTTCTCGCTCTGCCAGTACAAGGATTTCCGGTATCGCTCTCCGCTTTCCTGAAAGTCGCATCCGTTCCCGGTTCGGCCATTCTGCTTCTCGCTCTTTCTGCAATGCTTGGACAGATCTTTCTCGCGCTCCTCTCTCTGCTCGCGCTCCGGAGCGTTTCTCCCGAACTCGCACGTACGCTCGCGCGGCCACTTCTCGATGGTGGTGTCGCGGCGCTGGTCGGCGGCGTCGCGGCCTATGCCACGCTCGCATTCGAGGGCGACATCGCGCCCCTCACAACTCTGATGGCCGTTTTCACGCAAGGACTCATAGCCGGTGTCGTAGGTCTCGCCGCTTCGGCACTCGCGCTCTACATTGTTGAAAATAAGGAGTTTCTTATCGTCGCCAGCGCGCTTCGCAGGCTCGTCCGCCCGCCTGGCAGACGTACGAATGTCCTCGCGCCTTCCGCAAAAGATCCGATACAACCGTGAATCCGAAATATATCCGCAACTTCTCCATTATCGCGCATGTTGACCATGGCAAGTCGACACTTGCCGATCGCTTGCTTGAACGTACGGGCACTATTCCGGAACGCCTCATGCGCGACCAAGTACTCGACCGCATGGACCTCGAGCGCGAGCGCGGCATCACTATTAAGATGCAGCCCGTAAGAATGGTTTACCATTCTGGATGTCCCGAGCGAAGCGAGGGACAGGAATTTATTTTGAATTTAATTGACACACCCGGGCACATCGATTTTTCATACGAAGTGTCTCGCGCGCTCCACGCAGTCGAGGGAGTGCTCCTTCTCGTCGATTCGACGCAGGGTGTGCAGGCGCAGACGCTGACAACGTTCGAGGCGGCGCGTGTGCAGGGATGCACCGTCATTCCGGTCATTTCAAAAATAGATTCTCCAATAGCGCGCATAAACGAGGTAAGGGCCGAACTCGCGGCACTTGTACGGATATCGCCGGACGATGTGCTCGCGGTGTCTGGCAAAACAGGCGAAGGCATTGACGAATTGCTTGAAGCGATTGTGGAGCGCGTGCCGTCCCCGCGCGGTTTCGCGCACATCGCGGGCGCAGAACCGCGCGGCCTCATATTCGATTTTTCCTATTCAACGCATCGCGGTATCTCGGTATATTTGCGCGTGTTCGACGGCACGTTTCGGAAAGGTCAACCGCTCAGTTTCCACGCTGCGGGTGAAAATTTTATCGCACTCGAAACAGGCATCTTCACGCCCGTGGAAACGCCAGCCGACTCACTCTCCGCTGGAGAAATCGGCTATATCGTAACGGGCATCAAGGAGCCGGGCATAGTGGCAGTCGGCGACACAATTGGCGCAGCGAAGGGTTCGTTACCCGCGCTTCCAGGCTATGAGAAGCCGCGGCCGGTCGTCTGGGCTTCGGTATATCCGGAGAGCCATGATGATTTACCGCTCCTACGGAAATCGCTCGAGCGCCTGCGGCTCTCCGACTCCTCTCTTTCTTTTGAAGAAGAATCTTCGGGCGTGCTCGGGAGGGGATTCCGCTGTGGCTTTCTCGGGCTCCTGCATCTCGAGATCATCACTGAGCGTCTCAAGCGCGAATTCAATCTTGCGCTCATCGTGACGATTCCAACCATCTCTTACATAGTTACAAAAACAAACGGCGCGTGCGAAACAATTTACACGCCGGCAAAGTTTCCCGAGCATGGCGACATTGTGAAAATCGAGGAACCATGGGTGAACGTTACCATCATCACACCGCCCGATTCGGTAAGCGCATTCGTCCAAATACTGTACGACCATGAAGCACGCACAGTAGCGACCGATACGTTCCAAGACGGTCGCATTGAAATGAAGGTGGAGATGCCGCTTCGAGAGCTTATGCGCGGCTTCTTCGATGCACTAAAGAACATTTCTTCGGGCTACGCTTCACTCTCCTACGAGCTCCTTCCCGAGCGGGAAGCGGATGTCGTGCGGCTCGATATGCTTGTCGCTGACGAGCCAGTACCAGCTTTCGCACGCGTCATCGCGCGCCGGCGAATTGAGGAAGAAGCGGAGAAAATGGTAGAGAAGCTCCACGCGCTCCTGCCGAAACAACTCTTCACCACGAAAATACAAGCGCGCTCTCTCGGACGAATTATCGCCTCACGGACGCTCTCCGCGATGCGGAAGGATGTGACGGGCTATCTCTACGGCGGCGACGTCACCCGTAAAAATAAACTTCTCGATAAACAAAAACGAGGCAAGAAAAAACTGCTCGAGCGAGGCAGAGGCAAGGTACACATTCCCGAAGAAGTTTTTATGAAAATGTTGCAGTCTTCTTCCGGATAGGAATAAAAACAGAGTGTGGACAATTACAGTGGAAGCAAGTCAGTAATTGTGGTATCTTTATACAGATTCAGATTCAGATTATTATGTACTATTCTCGAACAGTTGCATTGGTGCTTAGTTTGTTCTTAGTAGCACCGATTGTTGTACAAGCGACAACACCACAACTCTATACCCCAGGTGCGACCCTTAATCCAGATTGCGCACCAACGGACTCACCCTGCGGAATTTCAAGCATCACCGCCTCGGGCACCGTCGGACAGGTCCCATACTACGCCACGGCTGGTAGCGTCCTCGCGGCAACTTCAACTATCACGATCCTCTCGAGTGGTAATGTCGGTATCGGTACGACTTCTCCCTCATCATTTTTGCATATTTATAATGGAGCAAGTGGAGCAACTCCTTATTTTACGAACAATGGTTTGATAATTGAAAATTCAGGTAGTATTGGGAATCCTACCTCTCTACAATTTTTAACAAGTAATCTCGGAGATAGCTACATATTTTTTGGTGACCCTGAACAATCAGACGTAGGACACATCGTATATAAACACGATGAATACTCTGCTGGTTGGGCGCAACATTATCGAGATTTTCTTCAAGGAGTTGCAGGTGGAATCGGGGTATTTTCTTTCGGTGCTGATAGGACTAAAATAACGCAACCAACTCTCTTTGGTCTACCAACTAATTCAGAAGCAGTTTATTCCTATCTGCCAGATGCACAGGTTGAAATAAGAGGAGTGGATAACTTGGCAACTTCTTATTCTCTAGATGCACATAATCTTGCAGATTCAAGTTCGCTCGTATTCAATAATGCTGGCACATTAGCTTTGGATGGAATATTAAACATAGGAGGAGCTACGACTGGTTGGGGTATCGGAGTGAATGGAGCAGGATTACTTTTAGGTGGAGCGAACTTCACTGGTACGGAGGCGTCCGGAGTCGCAGGCGGAGCAGCTGTTGTTTTGGGTTCGAATGATGGTGCAGCCGTCATAAATACTGATAATTTAGGTGTCATAGGTTTCGCTGGACATAATGGTACAATATATAATCCTGCAACAACTATAGGGGCTCAAATAAGAGGAGTCTCCGAGGGAACATGGACATCATCATCGTATCCAGGAGCTTTGACATTTCTGACAACACCCTCAGGTTCTACCACCACTAATATAGTAGAACGACTTCGTATTTCAAGCGCCGGCAACGTTGGCATTGGAACTACAACGCCATTCGCACAACTTTCAGTGCATGCCAATAATGGCTCTACATTGCAGACGTTATTTGCTGTTGGTTCATCAACAGCGAGCGTTACTACTACTCTCTTCAGTATAGCGAACACAGGTAACGTTACAATTAACGGATCTTCTGGGAGTACTTGTGTAATCGGTAATGGCACAAGTGGCACATCATGTTCCTCGGATGAACGATTTAAGACAAACATTGCTCTTATTCATGATGCTCTCAATGGTATAGAACAGATCAAGGGAGTCACCTTCAACTGGGCAGACCCAGAGAAAAATCAGTCGCAATTTATCGGCGTCATAGCCCAAGATGTGCAGAAAGTGTTTCCACAGGCGGTCTCATTGGTGGCTGATGGCATTCTTTCTGTGGACTATGCTGCACTGGTCGCACCGCTCATAGAGGCAGTGAAGGATCTTGCGAGACAGGTTTCGTCACTCGCAGCGACTGTAGCTGGATTTGCCAATACGTTCACGACAAATAATCTGTGCATCAAAAAGTCGGACGGTTCTAGCGTGTGCATTACTGGTGATCAACTAGGCACGCTTTTGAACGAAAGTGGTCAATATTCTGCTCCATCACCAAACGACGGTGGAGAAAGCATGACCACAGTCGCCACAACGACTGATGCAATCTTGACGGATTCAACTGTCGTTTCGATAACCACAGATACTACTGCGAGCGTTCCTGAAATCGTCAATAGCGCCACTTTGGACACCCCATCATTATAGTTATGAATCAATCACCACGGCCAAATTTAGTAATCAGGATTGCTCAATACGCTTTCCATCATTTTTTCATTGTCATTATCATTATACTCGCGCTAGTCGGTACGTATGAGCTAGATCGTATGAATGTATATCGCGCGCATCCTGAACTGGCGAGTGCAGAACAGGCAACGGAGATATTGAAGAAAGTCGGCGACATTATTCAGCTTCCTCAAGAGCAGCCAACCATGGCGATCATCAACGACGCCGCAAGCGCAAAAAAGGAGCAACCTTTTCTTAAAAATGCCGCGAATGGCGATGTGCTTATTGTGTATCCGAACGCTGGCGAAGCGCTCATGTATCGCCCTTCAAGCAACAAATTAATCGCGGTCGGCCCGGTTGATAATTCCGTTCAAGATGTATCAACTGCTAATCTACTGATACAACCTGGTACAGTATCGACCTCGACTAATAATGAATAATGTAAAAAGTATTGCGCTCGCAGTGTTCTTCATTTCTATTTTTGTGGGTGTTTCTATTGCGCATGCTTCTCAAACGAATGGCACAATCGATTCTGTGTATAAGTACGCATGGAGCAATGTCGCTGGATATGTGAACTTCGCGCCAACCAATGGCGGTCTTACCATTACCGATTCCGCCATCACCGGTTACGCGTGGGGTGCCAACACAGGTTGGATCAATTTTGACACTACGCAGAGCGGTGTCACAAACGATGGCAACGGCACCTTGGGTGGCTTCGCCTGGGACGAAGGAGGAGGATGGGTTTCTTTTACCGGCGTTACTATTGATTCGGATGGGAAATTCCATGGTATGGCAACCGGTGGCATGGTCAATGGTGCGAGTTATGCCATTAATTTTGATTGTACTAGTTGCGATGTTCGTACCGATTGGCGCACGGAGTCTTCCATGACTACTCCTACACCAAATATAATAAACGGGTCTATTTCACCGATTGCCATAACATCTATAGACACTTCTCCAACTAGTACTTCTATTATAATAACGCCTGTAATTACACCAACAACAACAGATTCGTATCCATCTGAAAAATCAACACACGCAGTTTCTAATTCTAGCTCATCTATATCTATTCAGAATAACAACTACACAAATGTTTCTACAAGCACTATAAACAATACAGGTATTAACACAAATATTTCTAGTGCGACTACGACCGATTTGAAGCTCGAAATCTACAAAATGATTATATATTACATTACTTCTGGGGCACTCATACTTATCTTAATTACTTTCTTATTATTTTTTAGGAAGAAGAATTGATATACTAGTATTATGCGCGCGAAACAGTTGTGGCGAGGGACTCTGATTAGCGTCCTTTTGCTCATTGCTTTCTGGCTCATATCGAGTGCATGGGGGCTCGGGATCAAGGCGCGTGTTGCGATATCCCAGGCGCAGGAGGTGAAACGGCAATACCAGGCGCTCGAAGAACGCAGGATAGCGCTCGAGGCGAACCTTATCACTCTTGCGACCGAGCGCGGGCAAGATGCGGCCATTCGAACGGCCTTCGGAGTTGCGAGACCGGGAGAAGAGGTTATCGTAGTAGTGCCGCCAGTCACGACGACCCCGACTTCAACACTGTCGTGGTGGCAGTGTATATTGAGTTGGTTTTAACTAAAGCGGAATTGGTTTAGTGGTAGAATAGTTGCTTCCCAAGCAACTGGCGGGAGTTCGATTCTCCCATTCCGCACTATCATGATATAATTGCGATATAACGAATATACATATGGACAAAAAAGTCACCATCTACAGCACCCCGACCTGCCATTTCTGCCAAATGGCCAAAGATTTCCTTAAGGAAATGGGCATTAGCTATATTGAATTCGATGTTGCACACAATCTCGAGAAGCGCCAAGAAATGATTCAGAAATCCGGTCAGATGGGCGTACCGGTTATTCTTGTCGGCGATCCTTCAAATCCATCAGGACAAGATGATATGATTATCGGTTTTGATAAGGAGAGGCTCATATCCGCCCTTGGCCTGCCTGCCGGCAGGTAGGCCTTACTGCGTAACTTCTGCCCCCTTAGTTCAATGGATAGAACGGCTCACTCCTAACGAGCTG
>PFPP01000047.1 GCA_002793115.1 Candidatus Kaiserbacteria bacterium CG_4_10_14_0_2_um_filter_50_16 | reverse complement strand
CCTGTTTTTGCCGACTTTTCTGCGCGTAATGATAAAAGGATTGGAATACTTTTTTGGTGTGCGTGTCTTCTGTCCCTTGCCGGATGGCTTGCCCCATGCGGTCTTAGCACGGCGAAGTCCGCGACCCTGTCTGCCCTCGCCTCCGCCGTGCGGATGGTCGACTGGATTCATCGCCGTACCACGGACAGTCGGGCGAATACCAATCCAACGGCTTCTCCCTGCCTTGCCTATGACGACGAGATTTGATTCTTCATTTCCGACGGTGCCGATGGATGCCCACGCGAGATCGGAAATCTTCCGTATCTCGGTCGAAGGGAGTTTTGTCTGCGTATAACCAGCATCATGCGCGACTACTTCTGCAAAATTGCCAGCCGAGCGAACAAGACGAGCGCCTGCGCCCGGAGAGATTTCGATATTATAAATAAATGTGCCGACCGGAATCTTGCCAATAGGGAGACGATTCCCGAGAGTGGGTGGTGCATCAGCAGAAACAATAAAAGAGTCGCCGACTTTCATTTCTTTCGGCAGAATAACGTAACGACGCTCGCCATCGCGGTAGAGCGCGCGGCCAATGAAGGCGCTACGGAAGGGATCGTATTCGGCGGTCTCGATCCGCGCCGGAATATCTTTCTTATCGTATGTGAAATCGACATCGCGCAGGCGGCGTTTGTGCCCGCCACCCTGATGGCGCACGGTGATGCGGCCGGATGAATTCCGCCCACTCTGATTCTTGTTTTTCTTCAATAACGGCTTATAGGGCGTATCGCCCGAGAGGAGCTCCTTGTATGGGAGCGTAGTCATCGAGCGGCGGCTTTTTGTAGTTGGTTTATAAGTTTTCATATTATGCAAATTGAATGGTGTCGCCTGCATTCAGGTAGACATACGCTTTGCGGCGAGCGGCGCGAGTGCCGATGCCGCGCTTGGTGCGCATCGCCTTGCGTTTCGCTGGCAGATTCACAATGCGGATTTTACAAGGTTCGACCTTGTAAATCTCCTTGATGGCTCCGGCGATCTGGGACTTTGTCGCGCGCGTAGAAACATCGAAGGTATACACTCCTTTCTCGGTTACGATGAGTGCTTTTTCGGAGAACCATGGCGCGCGGATAATCTCGTGAGCAATGCCATCGGCAAGCTTCGCTTGCCGCGCCTTGCGCGTCTTCGGCGAAGCGGGAGCTTTTTTTTCTTTTGTTTCCTTCTTTTTTCCGAAAAGTGCCATAAATAATTATTTAGTCCGCCGGCTGGCGGATACTCGCGCGAGTAACGTCGCAAATGCCTCTTTTGGTTTCTCGATGACAAGGTAGGTATATGTCATCACGTCGACGAGATTCAGATTACGCAATTCTTCCGTCTTCACATTTTTAAAATTGTGGAAGCTCTTTATCGTATTCGCATTATAGGCGGAAAGAGCGAGGAGTGCGGCATTCTTTTTCTTTGTCGCAAGTGCAGTTGCTCCCGAACCTTCCGCGATTTTCGCAAGCATCGTTTTCGCCACTGTCGTCTTCGGTGTAGTAAAAGAGAAAGAATCAATTAAAATAACCTCGCCGTCTTTTGCCTTCCGTGAGAGTACCGAGAGAAGGGCGCCGATACGCATCTTGCGATTAATTTTTTCGCTATAATTTCGCTCGTTACGCGGACCGAATGTCACTCCGCCGTGCCGCCAGAGCGGAGAACGGATCGAACCGTGGCGCGCCTGGCCGGTGCCTTTCTGCTTCCACGGCTTTTTGCCACCACCCGATACTTCGGCGCGGTCTTTAGTATGGGCGCGGTTCTGGCGCAGATTGGCCTGCATCGCTGTCGTGACCTGGTGCACCAGATCGGCCCGCCACGGTACACCGAACAGATTTTCGGGAAGCGTAATGACACCGACTTTCTTTCCTTCCATCGAGAAGATCGGGGCCTCAATCGGCTCGTATATTTTTTTATTTTTTATTTTCTTTACAGTAGCCATGATATTCAAATTACGTGCTTACGACTTCAAGAAGCGCGCCACGGCGACCTGGTACGGCGCCGCTGACGATAATCTCGCCAGCCTTCGCGTCAACGGCAAGTACTTTCAGGTTCGTTATAGTCACGCGATCAGCGCCCGTGCGGCCTGCCATTTTCATACCCTTCGCGACTCGCCCGCCTGCGCGGCCACTTGAACCGCCGATAGAGCCTGGGCTTCGCTCGGTATGCTTCTGGCCGTGAGAGCGCGGGCCGCCGTGGAAGCCGTGACGCTTCACCACGCCTGCGAAGCCTTTACCTTTCGTAAGGCCCGAGACCTGTACCGTGTCGCCAACCGCGAAAACTGATGCATCGATCGTATCGCCGACTGTTGCAGTGTTGTCAGTGCGGAATTCTCGAATGGCTGCATATCCTCTGCCCTTTGTGTGCCCGAGAACTGCCTTGCTGATGTTCTTCGTTTTGCGGATGCCCGCGCCGACCTGAATCGCCGCGTAGCCGTCCTTACCGTCCTTCATTTTTATCTGCGTAATCACGACTGGATCAGCAACGAGAATAGTCCCCGCGCGAGCGTGACCATCTTCCACGAAGATACGGGTCATTCCTTCTTTCTTTGCGAGAATGAATTTCATGGGAAAAATAAATGCGCCAATAATGGCGCAGGATTAGAATCCTCCGGCCATTGGTCCACTTCGCCAATTGGCGAACCGTACTTAGCGACTTCAATACTCTACACGATGTGCAAAAAACACGCAACCGCCCGTAAGGGCGGTTGCGTGTACAGTTTTAATGGCGACTGCTGTTAAACCATCTTCACATCAATAGTAACCCCGCTCGGGAGATTGAGGTTCGTGAGGGCCTCGATCACCTTCGGCGATGGATTCATGATATCGATGAGGCGCTTGTGGATGCGCATCTCGAATTGTTCGCGTGCGTCCTTGTGAACGAACGTCGAGCGGTTGACGGTCCAGCGCTTGATCTCGGTCGGGAGCGGAACGGGGCCGACGATGATCGCGTCAAAACGCGCGGCCGTGTCCATAATCTGCTTCACCGAGAGGTCGAGGATCTTATGCTCATAGGCGCGGATGCGAATACGAAGCTTGTGCTCTGTTATCGGCGCGGCCGGCGTTACCTTCTTTTTTGGAGCAGTCTTCTTTACTACAGGTGCTACCGTCTTTTTTACGGCGCGTTTAGTCGCCTTCTTCGGCTTGGTCGCAGTAGCAGGCATCGTAGTGGTAACTCGAAAATTATGCAGTAATTTTCGTTACGACGCCGGCGCCAACCGTCTTGCCTCCTTCACGGATAGCAAAGCGTTGTTCCTGTTCAAGCGCGACCGGCGCGATGAGCTTCACCTTGAAGGTGACTGTGTCGCCTGGCATCACCATCTCTTTCCCTTCTGCGAGCGTTACTTCGCCAGTGACGTCCGTCGTGCGGATGTAGAATTGTGGCTTGTAGCCGGAGAAGAACGGCGTGTGGCGACCGCCTTCATCTTTTGAGAGGACATACACTTCGGCATCGAAGTCGGTGTGCGGCGTAACCGAGCCGCTCTTCGCGAGGACTTGGCCGCGATGCACGTCTTCTTTTTTCGTACCGCGAAGGAGGACGCCGGCGTTATCGCCCGCCATGCCTTCCGTGAGCTGCTTGTTGAACATTTCGATGCCGGTGACGGTCGTCTTCGCCGTCGGCTTGATGCCGACGATCTCGACTTCCTCGCCGACTTTTACGGACCCACGTTCGATGCGGCCAGTGACCACCGTACCGCGGCCTTCGATCGAGAAGATGTCTTCGATCGGCATGAGGAACGGCTTATCGGTCTCACGTTTCGGCAGGTCGAAGTAGGTATCCATCGTATCGACGAGTTCTTTCACCTTCTGTGCCCATTCGTCGGTTACGGCTTTGGCATCAAGTGCTTTGAGTCCCGAACCGCGAATGATCGGCGTATTCACGCTGTCGTAGCCCTGTTTGCCAAGGAGTTCGCGAACTTCCTCTTCCACGAGGTCGATGAGATCATGCTCGGTGACCATGTCCACCTTATTAAGGAAGACGATGAGTTTCTTGAGGCCCACCTGCTTTGCGAGGAGGATATGCTCGCGCGTCTGTGGCATCACACCATCAGTCGCCGCGACCACGAGCACTGCACCGTCCATCTGAGCGGCGCCGGTGATCATGTTCTTAATATAGTCGGAATGCCCTGGCGCATCGATGTGCGCATAGTGCCGATTCGGGGTCTCGTACTCCGAGTGGTGGAGTGCGATAGTAATGCCGCGTGTCTTTTCCTCCGGCGCGCTGTCAATCTTATCGACACCCTCGACGCGCGCATCGTACCCCTTGTCCTTCAACATCGAGAGGACATGTAGGATGCCGGCGGTGAGAGTCGTCTTCCCATGGTCCACGTGACCGATGGTACCCACGTTCATGTGCGGTTTGCTGCGATTAAATTCTGCCATAGTAGTATCGGATAATTTATCTAATAAATCACGAATAAATCTCGACGCCTGCCTGTCGGCAGACAAGCGAACCGAGCGACGCCACAATGCGTTATAGATATTATAGCAAGAGCGGTGAGGAATGCAACTCGTCGCGGGGATAAAATCAAGCTAGAAGAAAAATATCTTATCAGATTAACCTTTTACCTTAGTGTGAACTATAGGCGACGTTAAGGAAAATCTAGTGAAGTAGTTTCAAGAATTCGTCTGTAATGCCTTGAGAATTTTCGCAGCAGTGAGAATCGACAGAATGCTCATGTAGCTAGCGCGAGTGCGCCCGCGCGCGCGAATCGTCCATCTACCACCAATCCTCCACAGAAACGTAAGTCTCTGAGCAAGGGCTACCCTTGCTCAACTTTACTTGCGCCATGCGATGATGTCCTGCGCGACGTTGTTCAGTGCTGAGTCGCGATTCACGTTTACATAGGGCAACCCTGTGTACTTTGAATTACTAACTACTTCCTGCTCGCAATGATGTCTTGGGCTATGTTATTGGGGACGGTGTCGTAGTGATCGAATTCCATCGTCATTGAGCCACGGCCCTCGGTCATTGAACGGAGGGTGGTGGTGTAGCCGAACATTTCGGAGAGCGGTACTTTTGCGCGTATAGCTTTATTCATACCGCGTTCTTCCATGCCCTCAATCTGACCGCGCTTGCCAGAGAGATTGCCGGTAATATCACCCATAAACTGCTCCGGCACGATGACTTCGACGCGCATAATCGGCTCGAGGATAACCGCTTTCGCTCTCCCTGCCGCCTCTTGAAATGCCATTGACGCGGCAATTTTGAAAGCGATTTCTGAAGAGTCGACATCGTGATACGAACCGTCATAAAGATCGATGGAGATATCGACCATCGGGAAGCCGGCGAGGAAGCCGCGCGCCATCGCTTCGCGCACGCCCTTCTCCACCGCCGGAATGTATTCCTGCGGTACGACGCCGCCCTTAATGTTGTTGATGAATTCGAAGTGGTCTTCGCGTGTGATGTTTTTCGAGATTTTCTTCTCCGGGTCCACCGGTTCCATTTTCTTCATTCGGATTTTCACATGGCCGTACTGGCCGCGGCCGCCGGTCTGCTTGATGTATTTGCCTTCTGCCTCTGCAGAACCGAGAATGGTTTCGCGATAGGCCACCTGCGGCTTCCCCACATCCGCGACAACATTGAATTCGCGCTTCATGCGTTCCACGAGAATTTCCAAATGTAATTCGCCCATGCCGGAAATGATTGTCTCGTTCGTTTCTTCATCGGTCGTGATGCGGAAGGTTGGATCCTCGTCTGATAGTTTGCGGAGCGCGATGCCCATCTTCTCCTGATCGGCTTTCGTCTTTGGTTCTATGCGAAGCGACACCACCGGCTCGGGGAACTTGATTTCTTCGAGCACAATCGGATTCGCTTCATCACAGAGCGTGTGCGAAGTCTTCGTATTTTTCAGGCCGACGGCGGCGGCAATCTCGCCGGTGAATACCTTCTCGACTTCTTCGCGCTTATCGGCTTGAAGACGCACGATGCGGCCGATGCGCTCCTTTGAACCGGTCGTCGAATTGTACACGTAGGATCCGGAAGAGAGTGTGCCCGAATACACGCGGAAGAAGGTCAAGGCGCCGACAAAAGGATCCGTCTGGAGCTTAAAGGCGAGCGCGCAGAACGGTTCATCGTCAGAAGCATAGCGTTTAATCGGTTCGCCGGTCTTCGGATTCGTACCTGTCGCAGGCGGAAGATCGAGCGGCGACGGGAGATAATCGACAACGGCGTCAAGCACAAGTTGTACCCCTTTATTCTTCAGCGCGCTCCCGCAGTAGACGGGAAAAACCTCGCTTGCGATGACTGCCGCGCGCAAAATTGCCTTCAGCTCATCGAGATTTGGTTCTTTACCATCAAGATAAGCGCCCATCGCCGTGTCATCATGCTCAACGATTCGTTCAATGAGTTCAGCACGATATTTCTTCGCATCTTCAAGAAGACTTGCTGGAACTTCTCCTTCAATTACTTCTTCGCCCATGTTCCCGGAAAAAGTGTAGGCCTTCATAGAAAGAAGATCGATGGAGCCTCCGTGTACCGCCTCTTCGCCGATAGGAATCTGCATGCGAATGGCCTTTGACGAGAGCCGATCGAGAATGCTTGCGTAGGATTTTTCAAAAGATGCGCCAGTGCGATCGAGTTTATTGATGAAACAAACGCGCGGCACGCTTGCTTCGTCGGCGTAACGCCAGTTGGTCTCAGACTGCGGCTCCACGCCCGCAACGCCGTCGAAGACGACAATCGCGCCGTCGAGCACGCGCATCGAACGCTTCACCTCGGCGGTGAAATCGATGTGTCCGGGAGTGTCGATGATATTGAAGCGGGACTTTTTTGTAATGTCCTTTTTATCCTTCTCACCTGTTTTCGTCCAAAAACATGTAACGGCGGCCGAAGTGATGGTGATGCCGCGCTCGCGCTCCTGCTCCATCCAGTCGGTCGTCGTCTCGCCCTCGTGCACCTCGCCGATCTTGTGCTGGCTGCCGGTATAAAAAAGGATGCGCTCGCTCACGGTCGTCTTCCCAGCGTCAATATGCGCAATGATGCCAAAATTACGCACTTTTTCAAGCGGGTAGTCGCGGTTCATACGACTTACCACGCAAAGTGCGCAAAAGCTTTATTCGCCTCGGCCATGCGATGCATTTCTTCCTTTTTCTTAATCGCGTCGCCTTCGTTCTTGGCGGCGAGAAGAAGCTCGGCGGCGAGCTTTTCCGCCATTGGCTTACCCTTTTTCGTACGAGCGGCATGTATGAGCCAGCGGAACGAGAGTGCGAGACGGCGATTCTGCGGGACTTCGCGTGGTATCTGATAGTTTGCGCCGCCGACGCGGCGTGAACGAACTTCCATCAAAGGTGAGACATTGCGGAGCGCCGCTTCAAATATTCCCAATGGATTCGCGCCTCCCTTTTCTATTTCGGCGAGTGCATCATAGACGATTGCGCGCGCGGTATCCTTCTTCCCGCTCCACATGACGGTGTGTATGAAACGGGTAAGGGTCTCTGATCCGTACTTGCTATCCGGACGCCATGTCCTCTTCTTCTTTATTGGTCGGCGCATATTATTTTCCTCCGGAAGACGGCTGCTTAGCACCGTAACGTGAGCGCGCAGAGCGGCGCTTCTCGATGCCGCCAGTGTCGAGCTTCCCTCGCACGATGGTGTATTGGACGCCGATATCCTTTACGCGGCCCCCGCGAAGCAATACAACCGAATGCTCTTGCAGATTGTGTCCTTCGCCCGGGATGTAAGCGGTTACTTCCATACCGTTCGTAAGACGCACGCGGGCAATTTTACGGATAGCCGAGTTTGGCTTTCTCGGAGTTTTTGTGGTGACTTTTGTACAGACACCGCGTTTGAACGGCGACGGGTAGTACGTTGGACGATTCGAGAGTGTATTAAAACCGCGCGCAAGGGCAGGCACGTTCGTCTTTGACGATTTATTTTTACGACCTTTTTTTGAGAGTTGATTGATGGTGGCCATGCAGAAAAGAAGACCCATCGCTCGCCAGTAGGCGAGCGTAAGGGGTCAGAAACAATATAAGGGAATTACGCAGAGAATGCAACTTAGTGCGTACCAAGATTCCAACGCGCGCGAGAAATACTACCGAAGTAGCCAGCGGTCGGCGAAACACCGACTGCTGTCTGCCACATCGACACAGCCGCTTTCGTCTGGTTACCGAAGTAGCCAGTCGCACCAGCAGGAATCGAGTAGCCGCCTGCGATAAGCGCTTTTTGGAGGCAGGTGACATCGCTACCAGAAGACTTCAGCGTGAGATCTTTGGTGAAAGAACATGCTGGAGCCGAGGTTGTGCCAGTTAGCACCGGTGTACCGCCATTGAGGGTAATTCGTACATTATCAATAACCGACTGGTCTGCATCGAATGAAATAAGAAATGAGAGGATTGCTTGAATCTGTTCGCTCGTCAGACCTGATGATGGAGCATTAGTAGAGCCAGTAGAGCCAGTAGAGCCAGTAGAGCCAGTAGAGCCAGTAGAGCCAGTAGAGCCAGTAGAGCCAGTAGAGCAGTAGAGCCAGTAGAGCCAGTAGAGCCAGTAGAGCCAGTAGAGCCAGTAGAGCCAGTAGAGCCAGTAGAGCCAGTAGAGCCAGTAGAGCCAGTAACGGCAGCCTGTGCTTGAGTAGTGAAGGAAATTTGTGTTGGGTCGGAATAGACGCCAAGATCGTCCACGGCGTAAATGGTGTAATAATAGGTGATACCTGATGTTACTGCTTGATCATGGTACAGAGAAGTATTTGGATCGGTCAGAGTTGCAAGAAGCGATGGGGTGTCAGCGTTTGTCGGATAATTAGCAGTAGAGCGATAGATGACAATTTGTGTGATGAAGTCATTTTGCGGAAGCGCGTCCCAGGCAAGGATAATAGAGCCTCCTGTTACTGTCAGCCCCTTAATTTTAGAGGGCTTCCCGTTTAAAGTGGTAAAGGAGAATAAAGGTGAAGTTGCAGTGTTGTTGGAAGTGTCAGCGGAACTCGCACGATAAGAATACGTCGTGCGACGCTTAAGATTCACAATCGCCAAACTGTGAGAAAGCAGAGGCGAAGGATCGTATACTTGTTTATCAAGAAGAGTCGAAGAAGTGCCATACGTTGTGAGAGAAGTTGCGAGTTCATTCGTTGTCCAGTTAATGATCGCCGAAGTAGAAGTCAAGCTTCCCACAGAAATCGTCAAAAGCGTTGGTGCCGTGATATCTGGAGGAGGAGGAGTGGTATCCGAGACGGTAACGGTGGAAGCTGATGACGTTGTTACATCCCCCGCCGCGTCGCGTGCAACAGCGGTGAGCGTGTGGGAACCATTCGTAACTGTAGTAGTATTCCAGCTGATAGCATATGGCGCAATCGTATCTTCCACGCCGAGATTAACACCATCGAGTTTGAATTGAACGCCTGCAACGCCGGAAGTACTATACCCGGTCACTGTGGGGTCGGAAGCAATAGCAGAAACAGTGACGGTCCCAGAGACTGTGGCACCAGTCGAAGGGGCGGAGAGAGAAACAATTGGCGCGGTAACGTCAGCGGCTAGAAGCGTTGTAGCAGTTGCCGCGATTGACTGTGTAGAGTTATTCCCTGACACATCATACGCGGAAACCATATAAGAATAGAGTGTTCCGGCGGAAAGACCGATACTGGAGTATGAGGTGCCGGTCGTGGTGGTAAAGAGTATACCGTTGCGATAAATTCTGTATCCCGATACGCCTGATGTCGCTTGGCCTGCGACAATAGAATCTGTTGATGCGCTCCATGACAGGTTGATTTGTGATGATGAGATTGTTGTGGCGACGAGGTTTGCGGGAACGGATGGTGCAGTGGTGTCGGATGCTGCTGTCACGGTAACGGTTGCATCTTGGGCTACAGTACCCCCCGTTCCTGTACAGGAAAGGGTGTATGTTGTGGCAATAGTAAGGTTCGTGAATGATTGAGTTCCAGAAGTTGCTTTTGTGCCTGTCCATCCTCCACCTGCTGTGCAGGAAGTAGCACTAGTTGAGCCCCATGTGAGAGTGGTGGAACCACCGGAAGTGACTGAGGTTGGGAAAGCGGAGAGAGTGATGGTGGGGGCGGAAGGTGGAGCCGTATATTTTACGAGATAATCTTCGACGCTCCAGCCGGTAAGAGCATTGTCGAAGCTGACGTTCCACCAGCTATATCCGCCTGAAGCGGTGGGGCCACCCGCGACAGTTCCGAGAGCACCTGTTGCTTCAGTTCCGAGGAGCGTACCGGTCAACGAGGCGGTCGCGCGAACATTGAGCGGACCAGAAGAGACTTGAATTCGGTCTCCAGCAACGAATTTCGTAGATGGCGGCGGCACATACGTACATGATTGCGTAATTATCGGATTCCCTCCTGTACAGCCATCCGGCAATGAGGATATTACCGTTCGGTTTTGGGTTTGTGATGAAGGACAAGTAGTGGGCGCCCACGCGCTGTAGGTGAAGAAAGTGCAGATCGGCGCTGACGAAGATTGTGTTGTCGCGGAAGCAACTGGTGATGGTACTGAGGTGTTCCCTGCCGCGTCATACGCAGAAACCGCATACGTATACGCCGTAGAAGCTGACAAACCGGTATCCGAATAAGATGTTGTTAATGATGTAGTGATCTGAGTTGTCGGAGAGCAACTTGAGCCGGTGCAACGGTATATTTTATAGCCAACAACACCGTGATCGTCTGTCGAAGCGTTCCAAGAAAGATTGATTTGAGAGGGGGAGGTTGGATTATTAGCGGAGAGATTAGTCGGAGTGGTTGGAAGCAGATTATCTGTTGCAAATGTATAGACAACCTCCAGATAGGGATCCTGCGCTGTTCCGGTTTTATCGGAAGTATAAAACGTAGTGATATTGTACGTGGCAAC
>PFPP01000024.1:1369-8538 GCA_002793115.1 Candidatus Kaiserbacteria bacterium CG_4_10_14_0_2_um_filter_50_16 | reverse complement strand
TGCGCTCACGAAGGCGTCAGTGCCGGCGGAGAATTATCCCTTCTGCACCATCGATCCTTCGGTCGGCGTCGTCGGCGTGCCCGATGCGCGGCTCGGCGCGCTCGCAAAGTTTTCGGAAAGCGGAAAAGTCATTCCGGCGGCGATAGAGTTCGTTGACATTGCCGGACTCGTGAAAGGCGCCGCGCAGGGCGAAGGATTGGGGAATCAATTTCTCTCGAATATTCGCGAGACGGACGCGATCCTGCAAGTCGTTCGTTTCTTCGATGATACGAATGTGTTGCATGTCGAAAAAACAATCGAGCCATACAAGGATATAGAAATAATTAATCTCGAGCTCGTGCTCGCCGATGCGGAACAGGTCAGGAAGCGCCGCGATAAACTTGTTCGCGATAGTAAAACAGGATCGAAGGAGGCCATTGCCGAAGAATCCGTACTTGCGAAAATCGAACAGGGTTTTTCTGCGGGGAAACTCGCGCTTCACATCGGGCTTACTGATGATGAAAAAAAGCTCATTGCACACTTGAATCTGCTCACAATGAAGCCGATTCTCTACGCGCTCAATACAAAAAGCGGCGGACACAATCTCGACGAGCTCGCCGACGGCCGCGCTGCCCGCGCCTACGAGCTCATCGAGACGCTCGGCTCGCATTATCTCTTCGTAGATGCTGCAACGGAACGCGATCTGAACGATGTTGCAGATGATGATCGTTCGGGTTTCCGTCAGGAGCTCGGTGTGCTCGAAGATGGTCTCGCCGGTCTTATCCGCGGAGCTTACGACGTGCTCAATCTGATTTCATTCTTTACGACAGGTACCGATGAGACGCGCGCGTGGACGATTCGCGCTGGCAGTACGGCGCCACTCGCCGGCGCCGCTATTCACAACGACTTCTTTGAGAAATTCATCCGCGCCGAAGTTATTGACTGGCAGAAACTCCTCGAGCTCGGCTCCTATGCCGCCGCCAGAGAAAAGGGCTTGGTCCGAACGGAAGGGAAGGACTACATCGTCAAAGACGGCGACGTAATGGTCTTTTTGCACGGCTGATCTGTGAACAGCGGTTTGTATGGTATAATGTCTACCATGGGAAAACCAAAAACAACACCGAAGGATTTCTTCTTGTGGGCGGGAGCGATAGTTACTTTTTATTGGAGTGTTATCGCGTTCATTCTCCTTACGTTCGATTACGTCAATTACGCGTTCCCGAATGCGCTTTCTTATTATCCAGCCGATCCGTACCAAAGCTGTATCAGCTACGAAATGGCATCGATCATTGTTCTTTTCCCACTCTATATGCTTCTCATGTGGCTCATACGAAAAGACATAGTGAAGGACGCCTCGCGCAAAGAGATCTGGGTGCGTCGCTGGGTGCTCATCCTGACACTCTTCGTCGCGGGCATCGCGATAGCCAGAGACCTCATCGCTCTTCTCACGACCTTCCTTAACGGCGAGGAACTTACGACAGCATTTCTGCTCAAAGTATTGATCATCTTCTTCATCGCGGCGGGGGTCTTCATGCATTTCATCGCCGACTTGAAGGGATACTGGGACACGTTCCCTTCGCGCAAGCGCGCAGTTGGCATCGGCGTCATCATCCTTGCAATTGTGACGATTGTCGCTGGATTCTTTATCGTCGGTACGCCAGCGCAGGCGCGTCTCGCCCGCTTCGACACACAGAAGGTGAATGATCTGCAGAATATACAGTCACAGATGATTACCTATTGGCAGGCGAAACAAAAGTTGCCCGCAACGATTGCCGACCTCAATAATTCTCTCTCGTATGGCCATGTACCAGTTGACACGCAAACAGGACAGCCGTATATCTACGAAGCGACAGGAGTACACTCGTTCAAACTCTGTGCGGTATTCAACGCGCAAAGCCGCGTGAATCAAAACATATATTTCGAAACTCGCGCGATAACGCCTACGCCGGTCGGCGTCAAAGATATGGCGCAGGATAACTGGCAGCACGGTGCTGGCACCGTCTGTTTTGACCGCACGATTGACCCCAGCTTCTATCCGCCGCTAAAATAGGGTTCGAATGGCGTACGATCACAAAGACATCGAGAAAAAAGCCCAGGAGAAATGGGCGCATCTCGATCTCTATACTACCGATCTCTCGGACACATCTCGAGAGCAATATTATCTCCTTACCGAGTTCCCGTATCCCTCTGGCGATCTTCATATAGGCCATTGGTACGCCTTCGCGGTGACCGATATTTATGCACGTCTCTTGCGCGCGCGCGGGAAGAATGTATTCTTTCCGATCGGTTTCGACGCGTTCGGCTTGCCTGCCGAGAATGCGGCTATAAAAAATGGTCTCAATCCGAAGGATTGGACATATAAAAATATGGCGCGCATGCGCGAACAACTCGCAACAATGGGGGCATCTTTTGATTGGAGTAAAGAGGTCGTCACTTGCGATCCAAGTTATTACCAGTGGACACAGTGGCTCTTCACAAAACTTTTTGAGCAGGGGCTAGCCGAGCGGAAGCTAGCGCCGGTGAAGTGGTGCCCAAAAGACCAGACAGTTCTTGCGAACGAACAAGTCATCGACGGTCGTTGCGAACGGTGTGGTACGCCAGTCGAGGAGAAACGGCTGACGCAATGGTTCCTGAAGATTACCGACTACGCCGAGCGCTTGCTTGCCGGTCTCGACGCACTTCCGTGGCGCGAAGAAATCAAGGAGGCGCAAAGAGCATGGATAGGAAAGTCGAAGGGCGCGAAGTTAAGGTTCGACCTTAAATCCGATTCCCAAGGTCGAACCTTTGAATCCGTCGAGGTTTTCACCACGCGGCCGGACACTGTATTCGGCGCGACGTATGTCGTGCTCGCGCCAGAACACCCGCTTTTGTCAAATGATTGGCTTACGATGTCCATCATGAATGCGAAAGAGGTTAGTGAATATGTGAATGAGACGAAAAAGAAGACCGAAAGAGAGCGTAGTGAAAATAAAGAGAAAACAGGAGTGAAGCTCGAAGGAGTCACGGCAATCAATCCTGCGACGAAAGAAGAAATTCCGATATATGTCGCCGACTATGTACTCAGCTCCTATGGCACGGGCGCAGTGATGGCGGTCCCTGCGCACGACGAACGCGACCTTGATTTCGCGAAGAAATTCAGTGTGCCGATCCGCAAGACGAAATTCGCACAATGGGATGAAATCGCCGCGATGGGAGGAGAACGCGCGACGCAGTATCGACTGCGCGATTGGCTCGTCAGCCGCCAGCGATACTGGGGTTGTCCGATACCGATTGTCTATGATCCAGAAGGGAAGCCGCACACAGTTCCGGCCGAACACTTGCCGTGGCTCTTGCCGACCGATGTAGACTTCACGCCAACCGGTAAGGCGCCACTCGCCTCGTCGAAAGAATTGAAAGAACGCGTGGAAAAGATATTCGGTAAAGACTGGACACCGGAGTATGATACGCTCGATACGTTTGTCGACTCGTCGTGGTATTTCCTACGCTATCTCGATTCGAAAAATACGAACAGTTTTTCCGACGCGGCCTTGATGAAGAAGTGGCTGCCGATCAATCGCTATTCGGGCGGAAGCGAGCACACCACTATGCATGTTCTCTATGCGCGTTTCCTTATGAAGGCGCTCTATGATCTCGCACTAGTATCGGTCGAAGAACCCTTCACCGAGCGTTTCAATCGCGGACTCATTATGGGTCCAGACGGGCAGAAGATGAGTAAATCGAAAGGAAATGTTGTGAATCCCGATGAGTTCGTGCAGAAATATGGCGCGGATGCGGTACGGATGTACCTTGCTTTCATCGGCCCTTACAACGAATCGGGAAGCTACCCGTGGAATCTAGAGGGCGTCGCTGCAATGAGGAAGTTCCTCGATCGCATCGTGCGTCTTGTCGATCGCACCAGTTTGGCGGTCGAACCGCCAAGTGAAATATCGGAGACGATACAACAAGCATTCGCGAGAACCGCACTGAAAGTCTCTGAAGACGGCGATCGATTCAAGTTCAATACTGCTATCGCCGCACTCATGATTCTCATAAATGAAATTGAAGCAAGTCCATTCATTCCAAAAACTGCCCTCACGCAACTCGTTATCATACTCGCGCCCTTCGCACCGCATCTCGCCGAACACCTTTGGGAAAAGCTTGGAGGAAATGGCACTTCGACCTCGCTCGGCGTAAACAGTGTGCATCAAGCGGCATGGCCAGTTTTCTCTGTAACGGTTGCTAGTGAGACTGAAGTCGTTGTGCAGATCGCCGGCCATAAGCGAGGTAGCATCCGACTGTCAAGAGAGGCTAGTGAAGCTGAAGCGTTAGCTGAAGCTTTAAAACTTCCAGCGGTAATCACAGCGCTTGCCAGCAAGAAACCAGTGCGCGTGGTATACGTTCCGGGCAGAATCCTCAATCTTGTGGTATAATATCAAGCATTGACTCTTTATAAGGCATTTGATATAAATTACACCACATGACTAAAACGAGAAAAACTATACAACACAAGAAGACGTACAGCATCCCGATTGCCACGTTTTCCTTCGACAGTGCTGCGCTCGTGAAGCGGCTTTTGAGCGCGGCGCCAGAGAGGGCGCGCGAGATTCTTATTCGCCGCTTTGGTTTGGGAGTGAATCCTTCTCGCGAAACGCTCGAGGCGATCGGCGATCGTTCCGGCATTACGCGCGAACGTGTTCGGCAGATCGAAGCGGCCGGGCTCAATGCAGTGCGTGCAAGCAAGGTTTTTAAGGAAGCACTGGCGGAATTCGAGGAACTTGCGCGATACATCGATTCGCTCGGCGCAATCGTACCAGAAGGGAAGCTTCTTGCCGCACTCGGAAAGGATGAAAAGACACGCAATCGGTTCCGTTTTTTCCTCATGCTCGATTCGGCGTTTTCCCGCGAGCGCGAGACGAATGACTTTATCGCGCGCTGGCATGTGGACGCGGCGACTGCGAAACATATCCACGATGCGCTCTCAAGATTGTATGCCTCACTGTCCAATGACGAGGTGGTTTCTGAAGGGGAGCTCCTCGATCGCTTTCTCGAAGAGCTGAAGGATGTCAATGACGCGTACAAGAATGAAGAAATTTTGAAGCGCTGGATCTCGCTCTCGAAGCATATCGGAAGCAATCCGCTCGCCGAGTGGGGTCGTACCTCTGCGCCCACCATCCGCATCAAGGGCATTCGTGATTATGCGTATCTTGCCATCAAGCGTCATGGCGCTCCGATGCATTTCTCCAAAGTCGCCAAAGTGATCGGCACGCTCTTCTCCAAGAAAGCGCACGTCGCGACGACGCATAATGAACTCATTAAGGATCCGCGTTTCGTGCTCGTTGGACGAGGGCTCTATGCGCTTACCGAGTGGGGCTATAAGCCGGGCGTCGTACGCGATGTTATTCGCGAAACGCTCGAGCAGATGGGTCCCATGAAAAAAGATGACATCATTAAACAGGTGAAGCGCGCGCGTTTCGTCAAGGACAATACAATTCTGGTAAATCTGAACGATTCGCGTTATTTTAAACGCTTGAAAGACGGCCGATACATCGCGGCCTGAAACTATACACACGCGCCGGCCCGCCAGCTGGCGGTCGGCGCGTGCATTGTTGCTATACTGTACGCACACTATGATACCGTTCCTTCACGGACTCAATGAGCAGAGTAAAAAGTTCACGAATACATTCGGTATCCGATTCGAGTCGTGGCCGCTGTTCGTACTTGGCCTCGCCATTCTCTTCACCGCGTTCGTATTTATACCCGGCGTCGTCTCATTCGCGATCTCCCTTTCCCTTTTCCTCGCCCCGCTCTGGTTGCCGTTCCTCGTCGTCGGCGGCGCGATTGAGCTCTGGCTCGTCCTGAAGCGTTCTGAATTCATTGCCGCCCAGCAGTATATTCTTCTTGAGATTAAACCACCGCGTAATCTGGTAAAGACCCCGCTCGCGATGGAGGCGTTTCTCGCGAGCACTCATCTTTCGCCCGGGGAAGCGACATGGTATGTGCGCTGGATTCTCGGCCGCGTGCGCCCCTGGTGGTCGCTCGAGATTGCCTCCTTCGAAGGGAAGGTACATTTCTTCATATGGACGCGCGCAAATTTCCGCCGGATCATCGAATCCCAGATGTATGCGCAGTATCCGGGCGTGCAGATAGTCGAAGCGCCCGATTATACGCGGCTCATCTCCGCGACGCCCGAGGAGTGGGGCATTTGGGGCTGCGATTATAAGCACACGGCTAAAGATCCTCTGCCGATCAAGACATATGTCGAATATGGGCTCGACAAAGTGCAAAAGGAGCCGGAACAAGTTGACCCGCTCGCGAACCTTATTGAGTTTATGAGCTCGGTCGGGAAAGACGAATATCTCTGGCTACAACTTATTATTCGTGTTCATAAGGGCGAGAAATATCACAAACACAATGCAAAAGGTAAGCCATACACATGGATAGATGAAGCGGAAGAACTCGTGCAAGAAATTCGCGAGAAGACCCGCGACGTCTACACCGATGCGCTCACCGGCGAAGAGCGTCCAGGTTTCCCCAACCCAACTAAGGGTCAAATAGAAAAGATAGCGGCCATCGAGCGCAATGTCTCGAAACAGGGCTTCGATGTCGGCGGGCGCTGTATATATCTAGCGAAACCGGAGGCATTCAATCCGATTATGATTAATCACATGATCGGTCTTTTCAAACCTTTCAGCACCGAAGGGCGGAACGGTATCAAATCAGCTGCGTGGCTGAAACGATTTGACGATTACCCTTGGGAATTCGGCATTGGGAAATTGAAAGACAAATATCGCCGCAAGCTCATTCAGGCGTATCGCCGCCGGCAATTTTTCTTCGATCCGTTCTCTTATGGCGTGTCCAAGGATGAAGTGATGGTGATGAGCACCGAAGAGCTCGCAACGATTTTCCACATCCCTTCGCGCGCGGTCGAGACGCCCGGACTCGAGCGCATACAATCGGCCACCGGCCAAGCTCCCGCAAACCTTCCGATCTGACCAATGCATCATTATTCACGACAGCACATAATGGCGTTCGTACTCGCCGCTGGCATTATCGGCGGCTACTTCATCGTCTTCTCACCGCCAGCGAATTTTCCTTCGGGAAGTACGGTAAGCATCGTGCAGGGATCATCGGCTCCTCTCGTTGCGCAACAGCTCGCCGATGCGCACATCATCGTGCATCCTGGAGTACTGCGATTCATTCTGCGTATGGCG
>PFPP01000024.1:0-1357 GCA_002793115.1 Candidatus Kaiserbacteria bacterium CG_4_10_14_0_2_um_filter_50_16 | reverse complement strand
AGAGTGCAGGCCGGTATGTATCGATTCAGCGTTCCCGAAAACTTGCTCACAGTCGCCTATCGGCTCGTCACCGGCGCGTACGGTCTCCCTTTCGTGAATATGACCTTTCCCGAGGGGACGACCGTGCGCGAGATGGCGATACAAATTGCGAGTGCTTTCCCATTGATATCCGGGGAGGAAATTCTCTCGGCCGGGAAATCGTATGAGGGATATCTCTTCCCTGACACATATTTTTTCCCGCCTTCCGCGGATGCTACGTCGATAATTGCGACGATGCGTGCGAATTTCGATGCAAAAACAGTGCCATTGTCTGATGATATAAAAACATCAAAACGCTCGCTTTCCGACATTGTTATTCTTGCATCTCTAGTGGAAAAAGAAGCGCGTACAACTGCCAGTAAGCACATCGTGGCTGGCATACTTCTGAATCGCCTACAGCGAGGTATGCCGCTCCAGGTCGATGCGGTCTTCGGCTATATCTACGATCGCGATACCTATTCGCCCTCTCCTACGGACCTTACCGTCGATTCGCCATACAATACCTATACTCATACCGGACTGCCGCCTGGACCGATCGATAATCCCGGTCTCGATAGCATTGGGGCAGTTCTACATCCGACAAAAACTAACTATTTATATTATCTTACCGGGAACGACGGCTTGATGCATTACGCGACGACCTATGCCGGCCACCAGGAAAACATCCGGAAGTATTTAGTCAATTGATAATAATATTGTCTATGGTAGCATACTAGTGGGCTAGCAATTCAAAACGACATAAGAAAGGAGTAGGAAATGAATATTAAAAAGTTTCTGTTGGAAATGTTTTTCGGAAAGAAAAAGAAATCCTTCGAGGATTTCGTTGAAGAAGTGAGCGCGAGTGGGAGGACAACTACGGTTGTAATTAGACCGTACAAGGGAATTCGAGGATATGTCCTTGAATTCAAGACGGTTGTTTTGTTGATGAATAAAGTCGTGTTTGTAGAGCGATTATTCATCAATGAAAAGAGTACGGTTGATAAAATCGTACTCAAAAGGCAAGGAACTCTTCGTAAAAAAGGTCATGAAGTTTGGTACAATTTTGCATAATGAAAATTGTACCAATAAGAGCTCTAGCAAATACGTTCTGCTCGGGGCTCTTTTTATTTTGATACAGAAGTTATTGACTTTGCCAATCCTGTCCAGTATACTACTTGTACTGGACAAAAACAACCAATTTTGTCCACTAGAAGTAAAATAATATGCAAAATAAGCTAAAAGACGTAGTTTCCAACCAAAAACTGCAAAAAGAGCAACTTCTGACTCTTTCGTATATAAATCGAACCAAGGAGCCATTCGGCAAAAAATGGCTTGATTC
>PFPP01000039.1 GCA_002793115.1 Candidatus Kaiserbacteria bacterium CG_4_10_14_0_2_um_filter_50_16 | reverse complement strand
AAAGCAATTGGCGATTCGGTCGTCGCGGGGACGTTAAATACGAGCGGTTCATTCACTTTCAAGGCGACAAAAGTCGGTTCGGAGACGATGCTTGCGCGCATCGTACAGATGGTTGAAGAAGCACAGGGGAGCCGCGCGCCGATTCAAGCGATCGCTGACAAAATTTCCGCTGTATTTGTTCCGATTGTGTTGATTCTAGCATTCGTCGCGCTTGGCGCATGGCTGATTGTAGGATCGCAGTATCTCGGATTTGCGCAGGCGCTCTCGTTCGGTCTCGTATCTTTTGTCAGCATTCTTGTCATCGCGTGTCCGTGTGCGCTCGGGCTCGCGACGCCGACGGCGATTATCGTCGGCGTCGGTAAAGGGGCCCGCGAAGGTATTCTTATAAAAGACGCCGCAACTTTGGAGAAATTGCACAAAGCAGATGTGGTGGTCGTAGATAAAACAGGCACGATGACGAGAGGGAAGCCAGAGCTCGTTTCGCTCAAAAATTTATCCAACAGAAGCGATGACGAAATCATTGCGGTACTCGCGTCGCTCGAAAATAAATCAGAGCATCCAATTGCGCACGCCGTCGTCGCGTACGCGGAGGATAAAATCATCACGCTTTTGCCGGTAGAACAATTCGAAATGAAACAAGGGAAAGGCATTGCCGGCATTGTTGGCGGGGTTACCTATAATGTTGGAAGTGCTAAATTGGCTGGAGAACTCGGCGCACAGCTCTCGTTGCTTGAAAAAGACACAAAAGAAGGGAAGACGCCAGTCATACTTACTGCAGACGGAAAAGTACTTGCTGTCGCGATGGTCGCCGATGCGATAAAACCTGAAGCGATTGAGGCGGTTAAAAATTTGCATGCACTCGGGATTAAAGTGGTCATGCTGACCGGTGATGACAAGAACACAGCTCGATATATTGCCGACCAGGTCGGCATTGATGAAGTAGTCGCTGAAGTGTTTCCAGAAGATAAAATGAACAAAGTGAAAGAATTGCAGGCACAAGGGAGAATTGTCGCGATGGCGGGCGACGGCGTTAACGACGCACCGGCGCTCGCGCAGGCGGACATCGGTATCGCAATGGCGACAGGAACCGATGTTGCCATTGAATCTGCCGGCATCACGCTCTTGTATGGCGACATCAGCAAATTAGTGAAAGCAATTCGCCTCTCCAAAATTACAATGAGAGGCATCAAGCAGAATCTATTCTGGGCATTCTTCTATAACATCGTCGGCATACCGCTCGCCGGAGGAGTATTCTACCCATTCTTCGGGTGGCTTTTGAGCCCTGTTTTCGCGGGGCTCGCGATGGCGGCGTCAAGCGTATCTGTCGTCGGTAACTCTCTTCGTCTTAAAACAAAAAAAATATGAACAACACAACATACGTATTTCATGTGAACGGCATGCACTGCAAAGCGTGTTCTCTCATTATAGAAGAAACATTCAAAGAACTTCCATATATTACGAGTGCACAAGTGTCGCTCGCGGATCACAGAGTAACAGTTACTGGAGCGTTTATCGATACTCCTAAAAAAATAGCTGAAGATCTCACGGAGTTGGTGCATAAACACGGGTATACCATTTCGGCAGAAAAAAATACCCACGTTGCCGGATGGGTGGATTTCATATACGCAATTCCAATATCTGTTATTCTTATTTCCGCATTTCTGTTGCTACAGAAGGCCGGTCTCACCTCGCTTATTACTGGTTCAAATGTGAGTTATGGAACTGCGTTTATCATCGGCCTAATTGCTTCCGTTTCTTCCTGTCTCGCCATTGTTGGAGGCCTCGTGCTCTCGCTATCGGCGAATTCTGCAAGGGAGGGCGGTACGTGGCGGACACAAACACTTTTTCATATCGGTAGAATCGCAGGATTCTTCATACTCGGCGGTTTTGTCGGCCTACTTGGGAATTCTCTCCATCTAGGACTGACCGCAAACGTCGTACTCGGTAGTGTAGTCGCCCTCGTAATGTTCATTCTCGGCGTCAATCTGCTCGATATATTTCATTTCACCAAACGGCTTCAACTCACGATGCCCGCACGGTTTTCAAGATATATTATGCGAGGAAGTAAGCATGATTACTATCTCGCGCCAGCTCTCATAGGCATTGGAACATTTTTTCTGCCGTGCGGTTTTACGCAATCGATGCAACTCTATGCGCTTTCGACCGGCAACTTCGCGCAAGGATCGTTGACGATGTTCTTTTTCGCGCTCGGTACGCTACCGATGCTTGCGCTCCTCTCCTTCGGTTCGCTCAATATCGCGCACAAGCCATGGAAGGGAATATTCTTCAAGACCGCTGGTATTATCGTCATCGCGCTTGCGCTATTAAATTTCTCGAATGCGCTCGCTACTGTCGGGATTATCCGCCCACTTTTTAACTTTTGATATATGAACACACGAATGATTATTGCTTTCGCGATAAGTGCCGTTTTAGTAATGTGGGCGTTCTGGATTGTATCTGTAAAGCAGAGCGATGAAGGCGTGAACACTGAAGCTCCGATAGCGACAATTGTCGATGGGAAACAAATCATAGATATTACAGCAAAAGGAGGTTATTCACCGCGCGTGGTGGTTGCGAAAGCTGGGATTCCGACAATGTTGCGAATCAACACAAACGGAACATTTGACTGTTCTGCAAGTGTAGTCATTCCAAAGCTTTCGTATCAGAAATTTCTTCAGCCATCAGGAACCGAGGATATTGAGATAACTGCTGAAAAGGCACAAGGCACGCTCCAAGGCCTCTGTTCTATGGGGATGTACAACTTCCAGATTAAGTTTCAGTAACTACGTTTGTAGGCGATCCCTCTGCAAACTGTTGTATATTCTTGATCGTCGTGTCGAGGATGCGTTCGATGGCCTCCGTCGTATTGAAAGCAAGATGCGGCGTTACGATGACACACGGATGCTGGATAAGGTAATGATTCTCCAGCGCGATCTTAATCGCGTCAGCGTTCGGATATGGCACTGTAAGGAGCGCGAGCTCTTCATTCAGTTCACCTTCCTCTTCGAGAACATCGAGTCCGGCGCCGGCGATGATTCCATTTTTAAGTCCTTCAATAAGGGCTTCAGTTTCGACAACCGCGCCGCGGGAAGTGTTGATAAGATATGCGCCCTTTTTGAAAGTGCCGATATTTTCCTTATTGATCAGATGATGGGTATGCGCGTTATAGGGGACATGAAGCGTAACAATATCGGAAGATGCAAATAGTTCATGTAACGCGACATAGGTGAAGTGAAGCGTGCACGCAAGCTCATCGTTTCTGGTCACATCAAACCCTAGAACTTTCATGCCGAAGCCGTTCGCAATGCGGATAACATGGACGCCGATGTGTCCGCAACCAACAACCCCAATAGTCTTACCGGCGAGATCAAAACCGCGTAGCCCCACAGGCGAGAAAGTGCCAGTTTCGCGTATCCGCTCATCAGCGTCAATAATGCGACGCGAGACGGCGAGAAGAAGCGCAAAGGTGAATTCAGCGACAGTGTTCTCTCCATAGTAGGGAACATTCGCGATCGTTATGCCACGCGCCTTCGTCGCCACGAGATCGATATGGTCAAAGCCGGTCGACCGGGTCGCGATAAGTTTGAGGGCGGGGAACCGCTTCAACTCTTCTTCTCCGATGCGCGATTCGATAAAAGTACAGAGTATTTCAGCATCTGGATCGCTTAGGTCTTGGAATGCCGCAAGCGAGCCATTATGAAAGACGGTGTTTTCATTTGGCAACTTCGCTTTCACATACTCTTCCTCCCATCCCTCACTCGAAAAATAGTGGATACGCATACGATTCCTTGTATTCTACCTTGTCTCGGCTTCGCGTTCGATAGCAAGCAGACGGTCGTATTTCTCCAACCGTTCTTTCTGCCCGAATCCGCCGGCTTTAATGCCGTGCGCGCCGATGCCGCGGGCAAAGTCCGCTATAAAGGTATCGTCCGTCTCACCGGAGCGATGCGAGGCGATGACTTTACAATCAGCGGTATACGTTTCCTGCACCGCGAGAATCGTTTCGCGCACCGTGCCGATTTGGTTCGGCTTGATAAGCACTGCATTTATTTCTTTATATTTCATGGCTTGTGAGATGCGCACGGGATTAGTAACCGTTAGGTCGTCGCCGACGACGAGTACCTTTTTTGCCCCGAGTGGAGTCGAAAAGTCTTCGAGCATTGCCGTTAGACGGATAAAGTCAGTTACCGAATCTTCATCGAATGGATCTTCAATACTGTGGAGAGGGAACCGTTCGACAAGCTCACGGTAAAACGCCAAGAGTTCATCAGCTGAATAAGATTTCCCGAGGAGTTGATATGCACCATTGTGGAACAATTCGCTAGCAGCCGCGTCGAGAGCGATTGAAGTGCCTGGATATTCTGCAACGAGAGAAGCGAGCAGTTCGAATGGCTGTTCAAGCGTGTCAAACGTCGGCGCGTAACCGCCTTCGTCGCCCATGGGCACATCTGTATCATGCGTCCGTAGAAGTTCCCCGAGTTTTGTAAACGCTTCATGTGCGATAGGCAACGCCTCATTTGTATTCCCCTCGACGACCAATATATATTCTTGAAAGGGAAGCCGAAAGTCTGCGTGGACACCGCCATTTATGACGTTTACGTAGAGGCGCGGCGCTTGCTGTGTCGTTCCCGTGCGCTTCGCAATGGCATCCCAAAGCGGTATGTTCTCCATAAGAGCAGAAAGCCGCATCGCGGCAATAGAAACCGAAAGGATCGCGTTCGCGCCAAGGCGCGATTTATTTTTCGTACCATCGAGCTGGATAAGAAATGCATCGAGTTCATCGATGGAATCGAAATCGCGTCCAACAAGCGCGTGGGCTATCTCATCGTTCACATTCTCGATTGCACGTGTAACGCCGCCATCGGCGTCGCGCAGTTCAAAAGCTTCGTGCGTTCCGGTACTTTTCCCCGAGGGTATCGATGCCGTCGCAGAAAAGGATCCAGCTGTAAGGATTGTTTCTATAGTCGGATACCCGCGTGTGTCGGAAATTGATCGAGCGAGGACAGTGTTGATACGCATATGTTAATGAGAGATCCTCTCCTCAATCTCCGCGACATGTTCGATGGTCTTCACCACCGAGTCAGGGTTGAGCGACATGCTCTCGATGCCCTCGCGGACGAGAAACTCCGCGAAGTCGGGAAGGTCGGAGGGCCCCTGACCGCAGATGCCGAGATATTTTCCGCGCGCAGAGCATTTTCGGATGATCATGCTGATAAGCGCACGAACTGCTTCGTCATTTTCGTTGCCGATATGTGTTACGATTCCGGAGTCGCGATCGAGCCCGAGGGTGAGCTGGGTAAGATCATTAGAGCCGATCGACATGCCGTCAAAAAGATCGAGGAATTCTTCGGCGAGAAGCACATTGCTGGGTATTTCGCACATCATATAGACAGGAGTCGCAGAAGTCAGACTTCCAGAACTCGCATGTGAAGTCTGACTTCTCGCGACGAGACCATGAGCGGCCATACTGCCGAGCACCTGTTGCGCTTCCGCTACTGTGCGGCAGAAGGGAATCATCGGGATAACGTTCTCAAGGCCCATGTCCTCGCGGACTTTCACGAGAGCGCGGCATTCAAGCACGAATGCGTCTTTGAATTTCGGGTCGTAGTAGCGGGAAGCACCGCGCCAGCCGATCATCGGGTTTTCCTCTTCGGGCTCGTAGGCCTCTCCGCCGAGCAGTGTGGAGTATTCATTCGTTTTGAAGTCGGAGAAGCGCACAATGACCGGTCGCGGAGCAAAGGCCGCACAGATTTTTGCGATGCCGTAAGCGAGATTGTCGACATAATATTCAACCGGGTCCTTCCAGCCGGCCATCTTCTTCTGTATGGCGGCGCGGACTCGCGGCGACTGCTTCTTGAAATTAAGTATCGCAAGTGGATGCACACCGATATAAGAGGCGATGATGAATTCCTCGCGTGCAAGTCCGACGCCTTTCACGGGCAAGAAGGAGTTTTCAAACGCAATTTCCGGCGAGGCGATGTTCACCATAATTTTAGTCTTCGTTTCCGGCAGAGTGCCGAGCGAGTGCTCGCGCACAGCCACCTTCGCTTTCCCGGCGGTGATGATGCCGGCGCTACCGGTCGCGTCGACGGTGACCATGGTTCCCGTTTTCAGCACGCGTGTCGCGCTGCCCGTACCGACGATCGCCGGCAGGCCGAGCTCGCGCGAGACGATAGCCGCATGAGAAGTGCGTCCACCCTTGTCGGTTACGATGGCGCTCGCCATTTTCATAATCGGCTCCCAGTCAGGATCGGTCATCGTCGTAACGAGTATCTCGCCCTTTTTGAATTCCCTAATCTGCTTCGGACTCAAAATGAGGTGCGTTTTGCCGGAGGCAGCCTTCGAGCCGACAGAGATGCCACGTGCGAGCTCTTTTCCTTGTCCGGACACTGTATACTCGACGAGCTTTGAAAAATCGCGTTCGGCCTGCACGGTCTCGGGGCGCGCCTGCACGATATAGAGCTCTCCGGAGATGCCATCCTTCGCCCATTCCATATCCATCGGCATCCACTTCTTCGCGCGTTCAGTGTAATGCTTCTCGATAAGAGCGCCCCAGGAGGCCATGGTGATGATCTCGGCATCTGTGAGCACGAAACGTTTCGTGAGAACGGTAGGCGTCGAAACGATCTTGGTCTGTATGACGCCGCTCTTGCCGGTATCATAAATCATCTTCTTAAAATTCGTGCCGAGTTTCTTCCAGATGATCGGCGACTTCACCTTCTCGATTCTCGATTTGGAGACAAGATATTCGTCCGGCGTCACGTGTCCCTGCACGATCATCTCGCCGAGGCCGTATGTCGCGTTCACGACGACGATATCGCGGAAGCCACTCTCGGTATCGACGGTGAACATCACGCCGGACGCGCCCTTGTCTGAACGAACCATCTTCTGCACGCCCACTGAGAGTGCGACTTTCATATGGTCAAAGCCCTTGTCAGCGCGATAGGAGATCGCGCGGTCGGTGAAGAGGGAGGACATCGTCCAGAGAGCGGCGCGGACGACCTCTTGCCCGCCGCGGATATTAAGATACGTTTCCTGCTCGCCAGCGAAGGATGCCCCCGGCGAATCTTCTGCAGTTGCGGAGGAGCGCACGGCACAGTCGACATTTTTGCCATACTGCTGTTCCATGCGCGCGTAGGCTTCTATAATCGCCTTCTCGAGATCCGCGGGCAGTGGTGTTGTACGCATCTTCTCGCGCACCAGCTTCCCGCAGATGGAAAGTTCCTTCAAGTTTTTAGTATCGAGCCCCTTGAGCGTCGTATCGATAAAAACATCAAGCCCGGTCTTTTTGAGATAATGGCAATAAGCCGCCGCGGTCACTGCGAAGCCGTGCGGGATGCGGACGCCACTCGGTTCAACGGCGCGGATGAGCTCGCCCAAGGACGCATTTTTGCCGCCGACCTGCGCGACATTGTCCATAGTGATATCTTCGAACCAGAGAATAAAAGAATCATTCATATTTTAAGGGCGATGATAAGGTCTGACACGTTGGATCCAGTATACCCTGTTTGCAGGGCATCGCCGGTTGTGGAAAAAAAGTCGTATGAGCGATGTGCGGAAAGGAATTCTTCAATCGATAGATTCTGCGCGAGAGCATGCGCGCGCGCGAGATCGTCGCCGATCGCCCCCGCGTGGTCTGTATTGTCATGCCCGTCAGATGCAAATGGCAAAATAAGTTCGCCGACGCGGATATCCTTGAGTGCGGCGAGCGCCGTTTCCTGATTTCGACCGCCTATTCCTCTCGCTCTAGTACGCGTATCGAGTGTAACCGTGCTTTCGCCGGCATAGAGTCGCACTGTTTTTGGCGCGGCATCGTGCAGTAGATGCACGATGCCGCGCCCCACCTCGCGCGCTTCTCCCGTATAGCGATCGTCCGCGATCTCGGCCGCATATCCTCGCCTCGCTGCTTCATCCCGCATCGCAGAGAGAGCATCGTTGTTCGTGAGAAAGAGCACATTGGTCGCTCGCTCGAAATACCTTTCTTCTTTCGGAGTTTCTACGAAGTCGATGTTCTCCGGCAACGCGATGCTGTACCGCGCGAGGACCGCTCGCGCATCGTCAACTGTCGAAGAATCCCGCACCGTCGGGCCGGAAGCGATATATTCGATGTTGTTGCCGGGCACGTCAGAGACGATAAGCGATATGACTTCAGCCGGATAGCTTGCCGCCGCGAGTCCGCCGCCGCGCGCCCGCGAAAGATGCTTCCGCACCGTGTTGATCTCCTGAATTCCAGCGCCACGTGCGGTAAGTTCTCTCCAAAGCGCGCTCTCATCCGCGTACGTCATATTCGCCGGAGGGGAGCAGAGGAGCACCGAACCGCCGCCCGAGATGAGGAAGATGATGAGATCGTCTTCTCGGCGACCGGAAAGGAATTCTATGATGCGCTCGGTCGCACGCACATTCACTTCGCTCGGGAGCGGATGGGTGCCGATGTGCATTTCGATTTTTGTAAGATGCTCATGTCCGACAGAAGAGACATCGAGTGCGATGCCGCCTTCGAGATAATTACTAAAAAGATTTTCAATAGCTCCTGATGCTGTAAAAGCGCACTTACCGACTCCTACAAAAAAGACGCGCCGCCCAGCGAGGCGGTAGGTCTTGTCGCCGATGCACAGCTCGCCGTTTTTGATGACGAGCTTTCGTGCGAGCGAAGCACCGACATTTATAGCTTCATAGCCCGCCTCGGCGATCGCGAGCGCATCTCTGCGCGAGTCGTTCATCGCCAGCTCGCTAATGTTCTGTATCTG
>PFPP01000026.1 GCA_002793115.1 Candidatus Kaiserbacteria bacterium CG_4_10_14_0_2_um_filter_50_16 | reverse complement strand
AACGAGCAGTATTCAACGACGCGAGGACAACAGCGGATAAGATGCCGATGATTGCGATGACGACGAGTAATTCGATAAGAGTGAAGCCTCGGGAACGATTTTGGTACATAAATTATTATTATTATATTTAACTAATAACTGAATCATATGCCTTATCTGCCGAAAAAGAAACAGGGGGTGTGGATAACTCCTTGTGTTGACACGACGTGTTAATCAAATTCTTCTACAGGAGCGAATTGATCGAGTCGATGTAACATCGTTTCTCGAGCAAACTCCTTAAAGGACCTTGGGGTCTCAAACAATTCTCCAAGTAAATCCTTCGTGATGATGGGTGTCGCGCGAATACCGGCATACGCCCCTAGGCTATTGAGAGAATCTTTGGACGTTCGATCATAGGCATCATCGAAATTCTCGATTGCCTTCCGTAATCCGCCAGGATAGAGTTCAAAAGGGTTCTTGACCATTATATATACGGCGAGATTGCGAAAATCTGTGTCCTCTTCGACTAGTCGTGATTTGAACGGTCTTTGGAATAAAGAACCATTTTCTTCATATTTTTCGTTGATGAATTTTGAATAGGACATACTCACGCGGTGCATAAATCTGCTCGTACCACCTTCGACGATTTCCTTAAGCATCAAGTGTAGATGGTTATCCATAATACTGAATGCGAGAATTGATACGATAGGTTGACGCTCTCCAAATACATTGGGCCATTGGAAATGTTCTTGGTCCACAGATATTTCGAGTTCTCGTCTCCAATTATCTGGCATTCTATCGGCATGATTGAAATAATAAAGATTGGAAAGCAAGTGCTGTAAATCTCCACGTTGTCGAAAAATGGGAAATTTTTTCACTCCACGGGTATATATGTGCGCGTATGAATCGATGCCAATCAATTCGCGAGCCATTAAAATCCACAATATCAGTGATTGACACGACGTGTCAACAAGAAAGAGAAAGAAATGGGTCGAGACAATCCTATGAGATGGGAACGAATTCAGTTTTCAAATGGAACCAGCGAGGTTATAGATCGGGAGTAGGACGGCGGCGAGGAGCGTCCCGACGCCGATGCCGAGGAGCACAATCATAATCGGCTCGATAAGCCCGACGAGAGTATCGACGGCATTCGCCACCTCGCGATTATAGAACTTCGCGAGCGTTGTGAGGATTTTCCCTAGCTCGCCGGTCTCCTCGCCAACCTTCGTCATCGCGACCATGACGCCCGGTATCCCCGCATGCTTGCCGAGAGCGCTCGATATAGAAGAACCTCCTTTTACATCCAATCCGACATCGGAAAGTATGTTTGCATATATGGCATTATCCACGACAGAACTGGAAATCTCAAGCGCCTTGACGACCGAAACACCGGAAAGAAGCATTGTGGCAAAATTGTCCGCAATGCGCGAAAGATAGAGTTTCTGGTAGAGATCGCCGACATATGGCACCGAGAGCTTCAGGCCGTCGATTATGAACCTGCCGCGTTCGGTCTTCCCTAGTTGCCAGAGGTAGAAACCGCCCGCGATAAGAGCCATGAGCAGGAAGATGCCGTATTGAACGATAAAATTTGAGAAGCCGATGACGATTTTTGTGTAAATCGGTATTGCTTGGCCGGAATCGACGAGCACGGCGCTGATTTTCGGTATGACGAGCGTGAGCATGAGCGCCATCACCGCGAAGAAGACCATGATGACGAATATCGGATAAATGAGCGCATTTTCGACCCTGCTTACCAGGTCGTAGGAACGATCGAGATAATCGGCGAGGTAATTGAATGTTTCCGACAGTTTTCCCGATTCCTCGCCCGCGTAGACCATATTCACATAAAACGCCGAGAAAACTTTAGGGTGGCGCGCCAGCGCAGAACTTATAGGGCTACCGCTCTGCAGATCATCTCCGACGATGGAAAGGACGGTCGCGAGCTGTTTGTTGTCGACCTCGGAGGCGAGAAGGCGGAACACGCGAAGCGTGGAAACTTGCGCCTCAAAGAGAGTCGCTATTTGGCGCGAGAGGATGACGACGTCTTTGTTGGATACTCGACCGAAGAACGATATGTTGAACTCGAGCAATGAGCGTTTTTCGGTTGACTCGATGACCGAGATGATAAGATTACGCCGCTGAAGCGAAGAAACGGCGACTTCCTTTGAAGGGGCTTCGATGGTCCCGTCGCGTTCGTGCCCGTCCTGATCAATCGCATGGTACTTAAATAGCATAGAGGTCAGAGATAGCGCTCGAACGTTTTCGGATCCATCGCGTGTTCGTAGGCGTGCTCAACTGTCACTTCTCCCTTATGCACAAGACCCGCGAGCATACGGTCCATATCAATCATGCCCTCCTGCGAGGAGGTCTGGATGACGGCGTTTATCTCGTGGGTTTGCGCTTCGCGGATAAGATTCGCCACCGCATTATTATTGATAAGAAGCTCGTACGCCGGAATGAGCCCGCCAGAAACGCGCGGGATAAGTCGTTGAGAAAAAATGCCAGCGAGAGAGCCCGATAACTGTACGCGCACCTGATCCTGCTGTTCGGCGGGAAACATATCGATAATGCGGTCGATGGTCTGCGCGGCGTTATTGGTGTGGAGCGTAGAAAAAACGAGGTGACCGGTCTCGGCGGCGGTGACCGCCGAAGAAATAGTCTCGTAATCGCGCATCTCGCCGACCATAACGACGTCCACATCTTCACGAAATGCGCTTTGCAGAGCGGCATGGAAATCGGGCGTGTCAATATGGATCTCGCGTTGGTGGATGAGCGACTTTTTCGGCGTGAAGAGATACTCGACCGGGTCTTCAATGGTGAGGATATGCTCCGCGCGAGAGTCGTTGATGCGGTCAATCATCGTGGCGAGCGTCGTCGATTTACCATGTCCGATCGGTCCCACAACGAGGAAAAAACCTTGCTCGCGCTGGGTAAACACTTCAAGTATCGAAGGGAGATTGAGCTCGGCGAAGGTGCGGATGGTATGTGGCACGAGCCGGAGTGCAATTGCGATTCCCCCTTGTGCAATGTACCCGTTGACGCGAAACCGTACATTCGTCTGATACGCATAGGAAAGGTCGATATTCTGATCCCGCCGGAACGAATCCCATCTGTCCGGAGGCACAATGCTCTTGAGCATTAATTCCGTGTCTCCTGCAGTAAACGCCGGATATTTGGAAAGAGGAAACAGCGCGCCGCTCACGCGGAGCATGGGCGGTCCGCCAGCGAAGACGTGGAGATCTGAACCACCTTCGGTGACGACGAGGTCGAGAAGCTCTGCGAGACGTATTTCGGTGGCCATATTACTGGTGGTGACGAGATTCTCCGTCTGGAGATGCCCCAGATTCAATGGTGCGTATCGTCTCGGCGAACACTTCAGAAGGAATGGCTGACGCCTTGACGATGTATCCGTCGGTAGCGAACTGCTTTGCTTTTTCTAGGTCGGAATCTTGGCCTTGGTTCGAGAGAATGATTATCTTCGATCCTTGTGCGAGGTGTTCCTTCCGTATTATCTCGAGCACTCCGAAACCGTCCATACCAGGCATAACGAGGTCGAGGAGAATGGCGTCCGGCGCTTTTGTATCCCCTTTTCGAAGGGTGGCCACGAGTTCTTCACCGCCGCCAAATACGCCCACCTCATGACCAGCATTCTTAAACTTAATCGCGTAGAGATCGAGTAAGAATCTGTCGTCATCAACAATATAGACGTTGTAGGTCATTGTCGAAATAGTATACTACGTAATTCCGTCAAGCGGTGTCCTCCACGGGGGGAAGTTCTCCTCCAAGCGTGTTGATTTCTTCAAAGGGAATTTCGCCAGCGAGCGCCTTTACGATGGCATCCTCACGCATGGTGAACATGCCGCTCGCGCGCGCGACGGCGTAGATCTTTTCATCGACCGGTTCTTTCAAGATCACTTGTTCTATTTTTTTATCCATGCGCAGTATTTCGAATACAGCAGTACGGCCGCGCGTGCCATTCGGGCATTCGCCAGTTGGACCTGCGTGATAAAACTCCTTGAAGGGAGGAAGTGCTGTGCGATATTCGAGCGGTATATCGGCAAATTCTCGGTCAAGAAATTTTTTCATGCTATCGGTAATCGGGAATGGCTTGCCCGCGTCTTTGCAGAGCTTGCGGACAAGGCGCTGCCCGACAACAGCGACCAGGGTCGGCGCGATAAGGAATGGATCAACACCCATATCGATAAGGCGCGGGATTGCGCCGACGGCAGTATTGGTGTGTATGGTGGAGAAGACGAGATGGCCTGTCAGTGCCGCTTGCACAGCAAGCACTGCAGTCTCCTTATCGCGGATTTCGCCGACCATGATGATGTCCGGGTCTTGGCGCAAGATGGAACGAAGCCCATTGGCGAACGTGTATTCTATTTCGGGCCGCACTTGGCTCTGTGAGACGCCGGAGATCTCATATTCGACAGGATCCTCGAGCGAGACGACATTTACCGTCTCGCGGTCAAGTTCGGAGAGCATCGCGAAGAGCGTAGTCGATTTCCCCGAACCGGTCGGTCCAGCGATGAGAACGATGCCGTACGGAACTTTCATGATGGCGCGAATGAGAGCGAGCTGTGTTTTCGTAAGTCCTATCGATTCTAGCGTCGCGGTAGTGGCCGATTGATCGAGGATGCGCATTTCCACTTTCTCCCCGTATTCCGTCGGAAAGGTGGAGACGCGAAAATCGATACGGCGCGTATCGACAGTCGCCGAGAAACGACCGTCCTGCGGTTTACGTTTCTCGTCGAGACGCAACTTTGAAAGGATTTTGATGCGTGCAATAACCGCCTCATGCACTCTGGCCGGTAATTCCAAAGAAGTGTGGAGATCGCCATCCATACGGAAACGGACTCGCGTCTTGTTCGGCGAAGGCTCGATGTGGATGTCGGATGCGCGTCCCTCAATAGCATATCGCAATATGGTTGACACAATTTTCGTCACCGGCGAGTCCTCTTTCAGAGCCTCGCGGGGGCCGGTAAGGGTAAGCGGCTTGTCATCAAGTAGCGACTCCATTTCAGACGGCGTAGACGGCGCGGCGGATGCGGAGGTGGCAGTCGTCTCATATTCGGAAAGCGCCCTGTTGACTTCGCCTGAAAGATTCTGATACTCATCGAGTACGCGTTCAAAGTCTTCTTTTGTGATAAGGATAATTTTATAGGGCAAGCCGATTTTACCTGAAATAAATTGTAGTGCATCAAACGCCTCGATATTGTCCGGATCGGTAATGCCGACTTCGAGCGCGCCTTCAACAACATTGAGCGGCACGAATTTATAGTAACGAGCCGAATCGATCGGAATATATTGAAATACCTCTTGATTGGCGGGCGGGTCGCCGAGTATGCGAGTTGGCAATCCGTATGCCTTCCCCGCGACAGCGAGTGCGTCCGCTAGCGAGATACCACGCTCGGCGAGCGCATCGGCGAGCGGACGATTTTTCGCGAGTTCGGACTCGACCATCGCGTGATCGCTTGTAGAGAGGATGCCCTTATTAACAAGTAATCTGAGAAGATTCATTCATTAGTGTCCGCTCACTCCGGGAATGGGCGCCAAGGGATCGGGGCGACCGGCAGGTTCAGAAGAAATGGATGTCGCGATATCAACAAGCGCATTGAAACGCGGATCTGAAAAAATGCTGGTGTTGAACGAGATTGACTGGAGCTCGCCGACCAACGTTTCGAATTGTAGCTGTGCCTGATTCACGGATGCGCTGGTAGATGCAGATAGAGGTGGCTGATTCCCTGTCCTGGTAAAAAAATACCAATAGGCGCCAGCCGCGGCAATGAGCGTGATGATGATGAGAAGTGTCGTGTTGAGTTTCATAGTGTTGAAAAAGCGTTTAGCGCAGCCAATAGAGACGTAATTGCACTTGATAGGTGTAGACACCCGTGTCTGAACCCTTAACGGAAATATCCTTTACGTCAAGAAGGCGCTCACTCTTCTCTACTCCGCCAAGGAATGTTTTCAACGCGGCATACGTTCCGATGGCAGAAAGCGAGAGATCGGCTGAACCAACCGAACTTGCGCTCACATTCGCTGATTCCGCGGATGCGGTGTTTGCTGTAACGTTAATGTTGGAGAGCGAAAGCCCACTTCGAGCGGCAAGAGCGTTCAGGTCGAGTACAAGTCTGACATTATCGACCGAATCGGGAAGGAAGGAAGAGAGCCGCGTGAGATCCGCCGGATCGATGGCGCTTCGGGCAGTAGCGAGTTCGTTTTGTTGAGTAGCATACCTGCTTGCGGCGGCGAGCGCCTGGTCGTCGGAGGCAATGGCCGCTTTCGACGCGGCTATCGGACCTGACCAAATCGGGTCCACATAGGTGAAGAATATGCCTATGGAGACTAGAAGTGCAAGTGCGGGAAGTATGCGGCTACTCATAATGAAATGGTGGTTGAGGCGGTCGAGGTCGCAAACGCACTCGGTATCGCCGAACTCGGCAAGAAGGCGATGAGGTTCGGGTCGATCATGGCGGAAAGAGCGAAAGAAACAGAATCATCTTTATTGATAACGATATTTGAAAAGACAGCCTCTTTGATGAGACCGTCAGCGGCGAACTCGGTAGAAGCGACGGCAAGCGCATTGAAACTCTTCGCGACGCCGGAGCCGTCGAGTTTTACTTTTTTCGCATCGTCGACAGCGAGGTGGAGTGAAGTGAAGCGGACAGTCGTTGGCAATATCGTCTCGATCAGCTTAAAGAAGCCGGAGAATGCGACATGGTTCCCTAGAAGCGTTGTGCTCAAATTGAGGCGGTCCCGTAATCGTACGAATCCTAGAACCGTCGCTGAATCAATCGTCGCTTCTGCCTTCGCGAGTTCTGTGTCCTTCGAGACCTGCGTCGCGGCAAGAATTCGGCCGTAGAAGAAGACGCCGATCGCAAGAGCGAAAATGACACCGAGAACCGAGTACCCGAAGAAACCGAACGCGCCGACGAAATCGGTGCGGAACCGGCGAGCGGCAGCAGACGCTGACTGGGGGATGAATGAGGTTGGTATCGTAGGTGGGAGAGCCATAGTGTTTAGTATACGATACTTATCTGTGCTTAATGCGATGGGGTGTGTAAAACTTTTTATCGCGCTTCTGCAAGCTTGCGCAATGCGATCCCGACGGCGACTGCGAACTCGGGACCAATCTCTTCGAGAATCGAACGCATAAATGCTGGTGCCTCGGTTTTCAGAAAAGGATTCGCGACACGGACGTCAATCGAGAAAGTCTTTTTCGCATACGCGCCGAGCTCTTTGGTGACCCCGCCGCCGCCCGTAAGTATGATAGAGGTTACCGATTTTTTGTTCACCGTCTCATATTGCACAAGAACTCGCCTCGCCTCGGAAAAAATGCGCGAAAAAACAAATTCGGGACCTCCAAATGCTCCTGCGCCACCAAGACCTTCTTTCTTTTTCAGCGCCTCAGCCATGGCAATGGAGACGTTGTTTGAAACCGAAATAGCGCGCGTGATATCCTGGCTTCCGGTGCCTATGGAGTGCGAAAGCGCTACGACGCCGTGCTCGATAACGTAGGTTTTCGTCGAAGCCGCGCCGACGTCGAGCACCATGACCGGTTTCACCTGCTCCTCGACCACTGCGCGGATGGTGCTGAAGATCTCAATCTCGTAGAAGCTCGCGGCGAGCCCCGCACCAGAAATGACTTTTTGAAGAAAAGAGAGTTCATCGTTATGGACCGCGACGAGAAGTACTTCGATATTTCCGCCGTCCTGAGATGCATCGTGGATGGATTCTTTTTCGGCGAGTTGCACCTGCTCCGCTCTGGGCATAATGAACCAATCGAGTTGCACTTCGCTTATCGGCATGGGAATATATTTGCGTGCTTCAAGCTCGATAACGGTTTTTTGTTCCGCAGGATCCTTGCGGTACGGCAGAACGACTAAGCTAAGGAGGGAACGCGCGAAAGGTATCGAGACACCGCAATTTTTCGTCGTCACTTTCGCCTCGCGCAAAAGATCTTTCAGCGTTTCTGTAATTTGTTCGGCGGAAAGATTTGTCGCCTGCCCGACTTCGGAGCCGCTATAGGGACCGAGTGCGAGTTCGCCGTAGGTCTCGAGCACCGCCTGCCCGCGTTCCTTACGTAGCTGTACGACCTTCAAGGACGATGAACCTATGTCAACGCCGAGAAAGCTTTTTTCCTTTTTTCTAAATAGAAAATCGAGAAATGACATACGAGAATAATACCATAATGATTCTGCAACACTGGTTTGATATCTTATTCCCTCCACGTGTGGATGAAATCACTTTGCGTGGCATTTCAAACGACGAGTTTCTCGCACTCGTGGCGCCTCGACTCGTCTCGGAAACCAGGCCCGAAACGATTGTGCTTCTTTCCTTCGATAATCCATTTGTCCGCGCGGCCATACACGAAGCGAAGTATCGCGGCAACGAACGTGCTTTCGAACTCCTTGCACTCGTGCTTGCTGAATACCTACGCGATTGTGACGATATAGGACGTACGACGTCCTATATAGTGCCAGTACCGCTTGGAAAAAAGCGGCAGAAAGAGCGTGGTTTTAATCAAGTAGAAGAAATAGTACGCGGCGCCATGCGAGAGTGCGAGATAAAAGTAGGAACTAATGTACTCGTCCGTACACATGAGACGATTTCGCAAGTCTCGCTTCCCCGCCACAAGCGCGAAGAGAATATGCGTAGCGCATTTAGCGCCTTGCACCAAGCAGATCCCACTTGCTCCTACATCGTAGTAGACGACGTGCTCACCACTGGCGCCACGCTTCAAGCCGCCATCAATGCGCTTAAAGGAGCCGGCGCAGAACACATCATCCCGCTCGCTCTCGCGCACTAAATTTGATATTCTGCTCTCTACGGAGACGTGGCTGAGTGGTCGAAAGCACCTCGCTGCTAATGAGGCAGGGGAGAAATCCTCTCGTGGGTTCAAATCCCACCGTCTCCGCCAAAATTCGGAATTCAAATTTCCACCAAAAATATTGCCGGCGCGAAGCGCCGTCTGTTCCGCATTCCACCC
>PFPP01000038.1 GCA_002793115.1 Candidatus Kaiserbacteria bacterium CG_4_10_14_0_2_um_filter_50_16 | reverse complement strand
ATGGACATCTGATGTCCATCAATTTATTGGATTGCGAGGCGGATGCGTTCGGCGGCTTCTGGAATAGTGAGACGTTCCTGTTCGCCTGTGTCGCGGTGGCGCAACGTAACAGTATCTTTGAGTTCCGAAGTTTCGCCGAGTGTATCGAAGTCGATGGTAATGCAGAATGGCGTACCGATTTCGTCCTGGCGGCGATAGCGCTTACCGATGTTGCCGTTGTCGTCCCATGCAATCGCCGAATGCACTTTCTTCAATGCCGCGTGCACTTCGTGCGCTTTCTCGACAAGCTTCGGTTTGTTCTTCAACAAGGGCGACACCATCGCCTTTACCGACGCGATCTTCGGCGCAAGCGCGAGATAGGAACGCACTTCTTTATTGAGTTCATCTTCGCGGTATGCATCAAGGAGCGTAAAAAGTACGGCGCGGTCGACGCCGCCGGAACACTCGATATCCCAGGGGAGCATCTTTCCCCCGGTGTCCGAATCGGTGTATTCCATCGAAACACCAGAATATTCTTGGTGGCGGCGCAAATCCCAGTCGCCGCGATGATGAATACCCCATGCCTCTTTCCATCCCATCGGCGAGTTGTATTCGATATCCCACGCATCCTTCGCGTAGTGGGCACGTTCATCCTCGGCGTGTTGACGCAAGCGCAAATGATCTTTTTGTATGCCGAGACTCTGATACCAATCGAAAGCGAATTGCTTCCAGTATTCGAATTGCTTCTTTCCTTCCGCTTCGTCAGGACGGATGTAATATTGCAGTTCCATCTGCTCGAACTCCCGTTGACGGAAAAGAAAGTCCCGCGGCGCGATTTCATTCCTGAATGCTTTGCCGATCTGCCCGATGCCAAACGGCAATTTCGGATGCATTGAATCAAGAATGTTTTTGAAGTTTACCTGAACACCCTGTGTTATTTCTCCCCGAAGATATACCGTTGATTGTTGAATATTTTCTAATTTTTCCTTCGCTCCAAGCTGTGTTTGTACGAGAAGATTAAAGATTGTGGGCTGTGTCCATTCGGCTTTCTCTTTTTTATGTTTGTGCCATTCTTCATGCGCGGAAATATCGGTCGGCTGATCGGCACGGAAACGGCCGTGGCACACCCTGCACTCCACCAATGGGTCGGCAAAGGATTCTGTGTGTCCTGAAGCTTCCCATACGCGCGCTGGCATGAGTATCGCAGCGCTCATACCGTATACATCGTCGCGCTCGGCGATAAATCTGTTCCAGAAATGCTGTTTTATGTTATGCCGAAGCTCAACGCCGAGCGGTCCATAATCATATATGCCAGCGAGGCCGCCGTAGATCTCGGAGCCTGGGAAGATGAAGCCCCTGCGCTTGGCGAGCGAAACGATCTTTTCCATTAGAAGCGAGCCGGTCATGACCATTGAATTATTGCACATTCCTAAATGAAGAAACATACCCCGGGTCGCCTTTCGTTTCGGTTGTCACCGGATCGGCAGTCGCAGAAACCTGCACGCCAGCAAAGCGATCATACCCGGAGAAGGATGCAGTACTGGTTAGAGGCGGCGCGCTGTTCTTCTGCGAGGTTGAGGGGGTGAGGGAGACTTGGAAAGCACCTTGTGCGCTGGCGCCTTGTGCGATGTCGCCTATATTCCAGGTGACCGTGTGTGAACCGGCATCATACGAAAAAGAACCGGTACCGGTCGTCAAACCAGTATAAGAGATGTAGCTCGGTAAGGTCGCGCTGACCGTAGCGCCAGCAATTGCGCTGCCCTCATCAAAAGTGTCCCAGACAATAGTGTACGTCGTCGTTTGGCCGACGCGCGGCGGAATGGGACCACTCGTACTCAAAGGTCCTGAAGTATGAAGCGAAGAGGCAGAAAGTATGACGGAGGTTCCGACTTTCGCCGTCTTCGTCGCCGAGGCATTTATCTGTTCCGGCACATTTGCTTGTCCCACGCGCGTGCCTGACACAGAGATGGTAAATGTTATTGCCGGCGCAGAAGTGAATGCATTCAAGGGGAGCGTCAAAAACGTAAAAGAACCGACGCCGGAAGCGCCGGGCACGAGCATCGCAAGCGCGGGATCGGTATCCTGACTAAACACGACAGTATGATCGGCGGAACGATAAAAACCGTTGGTAGTTTGGACACTGTTGTAGTCGACTGCGGCGCCCGAAATTGTGACGGCAACGGTCGCATTTGTGATACTTGTTGAAAGCGTATTGGCGTAGGAGAGCGAGACGTTCTGGTGAGAACTGGGAGTTATTATGACCGTTGGTGACACATCCCCATTAATCGCAAGTGCCGTGTTGATGAAAGGAGCGGTGATAGTAACAGTCGCATCCTGGGTCATATACATAATAGCGAGCGTCTGGTCCTGCGCGGTCTTCGCAGTTCCGACCGTGAAATGAAAGACGCGCTGTTCACTGTCCTGTCCAGTGAGTGTTCCAGTGAGTGTTATCGTCGAGTGAGCGCCAGGCGACAAAGTGCCGAGGAGAAAACTCGAATTATTCAGAGGAAGCGAGGACGAGGTGACTGTAAAACCAAAAGGAAAAGCACCAGTAAGAACGACATTATCGAGCGGTATAGTCGCATTTGAACGGACGGTGAGTGTGAGTGTGAGTGGCTGTCCCGAAACGGTTTCGGCGAGCGTGTCGACGGAAACCGAAACTGGTGTGGTGGAAATTGTGAGCGTATAGGAAGATTTTTTCACAAAGGTGGCGTTTGATCCGGTAGTTCCATACGAGATGGAAACCGGCAGAGTGATCGCTTGCCCAGCCCCGCCGAATAGGACTGCTTTGACCGACCGCGTTACGCTTGCACCACTCGCGAGCGCACCGAGATTCTCAATGTAGCGCGGATATGTCTGTAATACATTAGTTGCATTTCTCGTTCCATTCGGGAAATCAATTTCGATGGTTGCATTCTCGATTGCAGACGCATTTTTATTCGTAATTGAAAGCGAGAGCGGGACGATATCTCCACCGGCGATTGTCGTCGGACCCTGGATGTCAACGACCACTTTATCCACCGAGACTGAATTGCCTCCAACGTAAAAGACGTAGCCAGCGATGCCGAGTGAAGCAAGAAAGAAAAGGAACGCGATGACGAAGAATATGCCGGCGAATCGTACTCTTCGCTTCCCCTTATGTGCGCTTTGGAACGGTTCTTCTTTCCATGCATGCTGTAATTCTCTTTTATCTGGAGTGGCGAGCGGCGAGCGAGTATGCAAATCGATGACCGGCTCATACAGGCGCTCGCGGGCGCGCTCAATCGGACCGATATCATCTTCAGGATGCGACGGTGGCATTAGATATTAGTATATCCTATGCAACTGTCTTATCGAGTACCCATAATAACTCTTTAACTTTATTGTCTCTACCCTTTAAATTTCTAGAACCTCTACAGGTATTGTACTCTCATCGCTTTTCCAGCTTCTTTTCTCTTGTTATAGTGAGAACGATTCCAATTTTTTACGATTCCGCTTACACCATCTTGTATATCTAAATCTTTTTCAGAAGAAATCAAAATGACCAATGCCTTCTTTTTTGTGGAAACCCTTAAAAACTCCGGACGTATTAGTATGCACGGAAGCTTTAATAAGCAAGTTCGCCATAATAAAAGATTTATACGGCTCTGGTACAGAATTATGAATTAGATATCTTATGTTATCAAGTATTCTCGCATTTTTGGTGGTGTAAAATACACGCTCACTTTTTTTAATATCGGTGTCATCTTTTGGAGCATATTGTCTCGAAATAAGATATGAATTTGCTGGAATATAATTATATTTATTTGAATTTACAAAATTAACCCAATGCCAAAGTTTCCTTTCATCTACGATGCCTGCTGGCGTTAGATACGTTTCATTGATTATTCTTGCGTATTGTTCTAAATCATTAGAAACCAATTTCCAGCCATGCATTAAAAAAGTCTTGATACTGAACCGCTTCCAGAGAAACCGTCCAGCATCACGAGCTTCTTTTTTGCAAGTTTGTACTTAATATCTAAAATCGATTCGTTTATAAAAGGAAGTAATGATCTTTTGATTTCTTCGCCACATCATAAAGAATCTTGAACATATTAGAGACCAGAAGCAGTTATGCCTCGATTGACGCGCGCGATATAATTCGCGCGCGTCTTCATAATTTCAGTGAGAATGGCAGTGGTGAATTCGGATTCATATCCCGGAATCTCCCCAGTATCTAGACCGAGTACTGCGAGTATACGGAGTACTGCGAGTATTTCTATTGCATCATACATATCTTCTGGAAATGTTGAGAGGTCTTTGAAAAAACCGATGACAATTGAAAAAAGTTTAGGGTCATGTACTTCGCCAGCGACGATGCGTAGAAGTAAACCTGACACACGAGTTGCAGTCGAGCGCGCCGTATCATTCTTTATTTTCACAAACCAGTTTTCTTTTAGAACAGCTCCTGCTATGCGCCAGTCCTCCCTTCCTCGCACGAGTACGAGAGAACTCTCGGAGAATGTCGCAAGCGCTGATGAGAGCTTCGCACCGGACTTACGAAGACCCTGTGCACGTGCCCGCACCAGCCCGAGATCTGGCGTGAGAACAGTAATAAATACATTCGCTTCTCCTACATATAAGCGAGCGAGTACTAATCCGCTCGTATCGTACTTACTTCGCATCGCGGATAAGATCGAAATTAATAACACCATTCGAGAGCGTGGCGTTATATTTTCCTCCAGACCGTATTTCAGTATGGACTACATCGCGAGGCGATAATCCTTCTGCCTTACGCGCCTGCGCGATCGCACTCGCCATCTCGCGCTCATCGCCTTCTTTAACAAGTTCAGATGTAAGCGTTGTGTCAAGTGTAAATTCTTTCCCAGTAATGACTTTTTTTACATTCACTTCGTCAGCAAGAACCTGTGCAAGTTCTGATGAGAGGATGTCTGGTACCGAGAGAGACGCGAGCGGTTGGCGTACTTTGATTCCCGCCTTTTGGCGTAATTGTAACGCTTCAGACGCTAGAGCGCGCACGCGCACCGTGTCTTTGATAAGAGATTTATTCCCATTTTTCCCAAACAAGCTCCAGTATTTTTTACTGTTGGGCCAATCAGCGAGGTGTACGCTCTGCGGATCCTCGGTTGAGCGTACGAGGGTAAAAATCTCTTCGGCGAGAAACGGCGTGAAGGGCGCAAAAAGTAAAGACAATGTACGAAGCGTGTCGCGCAAAGTTTCGAGCGCGGCAGTATCGCCTTCGCGGATGCGATCTCGAACGCGCCTCACATACCACTGCGAGAGATCTTCGGCAAGTCCGGCAAGCGCGCGCGTTGCCTCAAACAATTTATAGTCATCCAGGGCATCAGTGACAATGGAAACAGTTTCGTCGACGCGCGCCTGCATCCACCGATCAAGCATAGACTTAATCGGTGCCCCGAGCAAAGTCGAGGGGCTGACGTCCTTGAATAATTCATAAAACCTTGCGCTGTTATCGAACCACGAGAGAACCTTCGCCGCTTCTTTTACCGTCTTTTTATCATAATTTTTTGAATCACCGGCCTGCGTGACGCTATACATCCAGAAGCGCAATGTATCGACCCCCCATTTCTCCATCTCGACCCATGGATCAATGACATTTCCTTTTGATTTACTCATCTTCTGGCCTCCGGCATCGAGGAGGTGCCCGAGGGAGATGGCGTTCTTATAGGGAGCTCCGCGCCCCGCGAGCGTCCCGACTGCGAGGAGCGTGTAGAACCAGCCGCGCGTCTGATCGATGGCTTCGCAGATAAAATCTGATGGATATTCAACTTTTTTTAGAAACGTTTCAAGCGATTGATCCCCGCGTTCATTCGCCGCCTGTGCAAATGGCATTGCACCAGAATCAAACCACACATCCATCACCTCCGGCACTCTCCGCAGTTCAGTTCCATTAGGCGAGACCAGAACAACATCATCAATATACGGCCGATGCAAATCAAGTTCATAGTCCTCATTGTGCGGGAGTGGAACAAAATCGAGTTGCACAGGTTGTGCAAAATTTAATGTTGGTTCTCCGTCGACAATTTCTGCACACATGTTAATGCCAAGACCATGTGTGATTATGAGAATGGTATCTTGCGTATGAGTACGATCGATTTCATAAAGAAACTCTGCAAAACGGCGGTACGTTTCTTTATGTGTTTCGCCATTTCTGAATTCACGTAATCTGTTATCAGACCTTATACAATCATTTGAGATGCCGATTACTGAAGCGATGATGTGCGCTGTTTCCTGCGTTCGTGCGAACGGAGACATATAGATATGAGTGACTCCGCGAGTCTTGAGACTTTCGGCCGCATGTCTGACCTGTTCTTTTCCTTGTTTAGTCAGTGAATATCGCTGTTCGTCTGTTGGATCAAGAATATCTTTTACATTATTTTCTGCTTCCCCATGTCGCATCACGACATACGTGTTGCCGGATTTTTTTGTGTGTTTCTTGAGTTCATCGATTGAATCAACGATCATTTGCTCGCTGCTATCGGCGCTCTGCCAGACCGGCAGCGGCGTACCCCAGTACCGCTCGCGACTAATCGCCCATTCTTTCGCATTCTCAAGCCATTCGCCCATACGCCCGTCGCGAATATAGCTCGGCTCCCAATGAATCTTTTTATTTTCTGCGACAAGCTTGTCGTGTAAGTCGGACATACGGATATACCATGAATCGCGCGCATAATAGATAAGCCGCGTCTTACAGCGCCAGCAAAAAGGGTACGTATGTGTGTACGATTCTTTCTTGAAAAGCAGGTTTCGTGTTTGTAGATCTTTCAGTATTTCAACTGCCGTTTCTTCTTCGACGACCGACTTCCCTGCGAGAAATCCAGTGCTTCCAATGAATTTCCCTTCCGGCGACACGAGATGTACTTTCGGCAGACCAATTTTGTTCCCAAATTCGAAATCTTCTGGACCATACATAACGGCCGTGTGCACGATACCAGTGCCTTCTTCAGTTGTGACAAAATCCGCTGTATATACACGAAATGCTTTTTTAAACTTTTTCCTTTCGCTTTCTGTAGCCAGCGCGTGCGAGTAATCATAGATTGGCCGATATACCTTGCCGATAAGAGATTCAGCCGGCATGTTCATGACATGGTTCCATCCTTCCCCTAGCACATCTTTGCGCGAATCGGCGATAATCATTCGTTCTCCATTTTTTTCATATTTTCCATACTCAATATCTTTACCGACCGCAAGAGCAATATTCCCCGGCAGGGTCCACGATGTTGTAGTCCATGCAAGTAAATATGTTCCCGGTTCATCCACGAGCTCGAATTTTGCCGTGATGGTCAAATCTTTTACATCTTGATACCCTTGTGCTAGCTCATGCGAGGAAAGAACCGTGCCGCATCTCGGACACCATGGCACGACCTTATAGTCTTTATAGAGCCGACCATCCTTCGCGGTCTTCGCGAAAAGATGCCAAAGTACTTCCATATACGCACTGTCAAAGGTGAAATATGCTTTCGTCTCGTCGACCCAAAAACCGATGCGTTTGGTGAATTTCGCCCAGAGATCGATATAGGTAAATACGCTCTCGCGGCATTTCTTGTTAAATGCCGCGATGCCGTACTTCTCGATATCTTTCTTCCCCGAGAATCCCAGCTCCTTCTCGACTTGAAGCTCGACCGGGAGACCGTGCGTGTCCCAGCCAGCGCGCCGGCGTACGCGATAGCCACGCATCGTCTTATAGCGCAGAATAGCATCCTTGAAGGCGCGCGCCTCGAGATGGTGGATACCGGGCTTTCCATTGGCTGTCGGCGGACCTTCATAAAAAATAAACTCACCTTTTGGGGACTTCTTAGCGAGCGACTTCTCAAAGATGCGCTCACGTTCCCAAAATGCGAGAATCGCTTCTTCCATCTTCGTTACTTTTGACTTCTCTGGAACATCAGCCATATCCGCTTATATTAACGTTTATGTACCAAAAATGAAAACGGCGGTTACAATAGTAGAAATATCTCTTGCATCCGCCGTACGAACCTGTTGTGATTAACACAAAAGTACAATCCGTAGAAAAGTCTAGCACAGAAAACAGTTCCCCGCAATGTGTCCATCACATCTTATCTGGTGCTGGAATGCCGAGGAGTGTTAGGCCGTTCGTCATCGTGTTAACAAATGCGCGCGCGATAAGAAGTTTGTGCGCTTCGTAGTCGCCGTCGATAATGCGCTCATGCGCATAAAAAGAATTCCACTCGCCAGCAAGCTCGGTGAGATAATTCACCAACAGGTTCGGTGATAGTTCACGCGTCGCGCGCGAGACAACTTCTGGAAAATGAATAATCAGGCGTTCCAAAAAATATGGGTTCTCAGGCGTGCCTGCTACAGGCGCATTGCCTCTCTCTTCTGCGGCGACTAACACTGATTTCGCACGTACGAATGCATACTGTAGATACGGTCCAGAATCGCCCTCGAGTGAAAGTGATTTTTCTTCATCAAAAATTATGTCCGAGCCAGGCGCCTGTCGAAGAATCATATATTTAATCGCGCCAAGCGCGACTTGTTCGGCGATGAGTGGGTCAGCATTCTTCTCGCTTGCTCTCTCGGCCACTTCGTGAATAAATTCAACCGCAGTAATGACCGTGCCCTCGCGCGAGGACATCTTCCCTGACGCAAGTTTCAAAAAACCGGTTGAGATATGTCTCGTCTTCTTCGCTAGAAGTGGAGCGATCTCCGAAAGCGCCTTGAGCACGGACCCAAAACGACCTTTCTGCTCGTTCCCAGTAACGATGATGACTTCGTTCGATGGCCAACGCTCTTCTTTTAAAAACGCCAATCCGATATCCTTTGCTTCATACGTCGGCGTGCCGTGCGAGGTGATGAAGACCATTGTGTGCACGCCCTTTCCTCCACCATTGTATATAATCGCCCCGTCACTTTTTTCAAATATGCCCTTATGTAATCCGTCATTCACAACACGTAATCCGATTTCTACCGTATCACTATCAAAAAATTCAAAATCAAAATGCGTGCCGAGAATCCTCCAGATGCGGCGAAATTCTTCCATCGAGACATTGCGCCCCTGGCGCCAGAGTTCCATTAGCTCTTTGTTCGTACTGGCATAGATTGCCTGATTAAGTTCGTCTATCTCCTCTTTAGCTTGCGGGTCGTTCTCATACGCATGCGAGCCATCGGTATATACCTCGCCTATTTCTCTAGCGGTCGTCGGATTCGTTATTCCTTTTTTACGCAATCCCCAAATCGCTTTCGCCACGTTCGGCCCTACGTCACCACCGAAGGTGTCGCGCGCAACCTTCGCTCCAGAATATTCTATCAACCGCGATAGGGATTCGCCGACGACTGTGCCGACCAAATGCCCGATATGCATCTCTTTAAATGCGTTCGGATTTGAGTACTCAATCAAAACTCGCTCTTTACTCTTTATACTGCCCTTCCCCCACTCTGCACCTTTTGAATTTGCCTCGGCGATCGCGAGCGTCACCGCTTCGCGTGCAAGCGTGATATTGGTGAATCCAGGACCTGCAACTTCTACTTTTTGGAAAGTTAGGACATTGGATGTCCTAACTTTTTCTGCAATTTGTTCGGCTAGCTCATGTGGATTCCTACCAAGAATTTTTGCCATCACGAGCGCAACATTCGTCGCATAGTCGCCATGCGCAGGATCGCTCGGTCGTTCGACTGTAAATTTTGTTTCTGGCGCTCCTATCTTTGCGAGCGCCTTTGTTATTGCTTTTCT
>PFPP01000061.1 GCA_002793115.1 Candidatus Kaiserbacteria bacterium CG_4_10_14_0_2_um_filter_50_16 | reverse complement strand
GAGAAAAAGCCGGAACGCAGAGCGTTCCGGCTTTGTTTATGGCACCCACACGACTTTATATTTCTGATTTTTATCGAGCCAAGAGCAATCCCTACTCCCGTGTGATGTCCACACGGAAACACACCCACCAGTTGCCGATGACTTGTAAACTACCGGCAATCCTATGTAGTAACTCACGGAATAAAGAACTCCGATCATTACTACAATAAATAACACTATATTTAGTATTCTCCCCATAAACCCTCCTTTTGTTTGGTTAGGTTTCAACAACAAAGAACCACCTTCCTGTATGCTAGCATAGTACAGCAAAAAAGTCAATGTTGCATGGATGCGGAGAGTTCTCTATACTTGCAATACAACATTCGTGAATGAGTGTCGTTGTTTGTTTATTCATAATTGAACAACAATATGGCTAAAAAACTTTCACTCGTGCCATTGGGCGATCGTGTCGTCGTACGACCTTCAGAAAAAGAGGGCGAAAAGAAACTTGCATCAGGCATCATCATTCCCGAAACGGTAGATAAAGAGAAACCGGCCAAGGGCGAAGTCATCGCGGTCGGCCAGGGGAAATATGAGGAGGGGAAACGCGTCCCGATACAGGTGAAAGTTGGCGATGTAGTGCTCTTCAGTAAATACGGCTACGACGAAGTAAAGATCGAAGGACAGGACTATTACATCATTTCAGAATCAAACATTCTGGGTATTATTAAATAAAAATTACTATGGCAAAACAAATTCTTTTTTCCGAAGATGCGCGCAAAGCGATCGCGAAGGGTATCGTACAGGCCGTGCGCGCGGTGAAAATAACGCTCGGACCGAAAGGGCGCAATGTCGTGATTGAAAAGAGCTACGGCGGTCCGCGCATCACCAACGACGGTGTCTCTATTGCAAAAGAAATTTCATTGAAGGATAAATTTGAAAATATGGGCGCGGAAATCGTAAAGGAGGTGGCGAATAAAACCAACGATACCGTGGGTGACGGCACCACGACTTCCGTCGTGCTTTTCGAAGCGCTCGTTGATGAGGGCCTCCAGCACGTGATGAAAGGCGCGAACGCGATGATGATACGAAGCGGTATGGAGAAGGCAAAAAATGTTGCGCTCGTAGAGCTTAAGAAAATGGCAAAGCCGGTTAGTAATAAATCGGAGGTGAAGCAAGTCGCTTCGATCTCGGCGGAATCCGAAGTGCTCGGAAGCATTATCGCTGAAGCAGTGGAAAAAGTTGGCGCCTCTGGCGTCGTGACGGTTGAAGAGAGTCAGGGTATGGAGCTTTCCTACGATATCGTGGAAGGGCTCCAGATCGATAAAGGGTATGTATCGGCATATATGGTAACGAATCCAGAGCGCATGGAGGCCGAGATGAAGGACACGCTTATTCTCCTCACCGATAAAAAGGTTGGCAATGTGCAAGAAATACTGCCGCTTCTCGAGAAGGTCGTACAGTCGGGAAAGAAGGAGCTCGTTATTATCGCTGACGATGTCGAAGGAGACGCGCTCTCGACATTCATCGTGAACAAATTACGAGGCACCTTCAGTGTGCTCGCGGTGAAGGCGCCGGGGTATGGCGATAGGAAGAAAGATATGCTCGCGGATATCGCCGCTGTGGTCGGCGGCCAAGTTATTTCAGAGGAAGTCGGCGTCAAATTCGAAAACGCGACGCTCTCAATGCTCGGCAAGGCAACGCGCGTTGTAGCGACCAAAGATACAACAACCATCGTCGGCGGAAAGGGAAAGAAAGCTGACATCACCGCGCGAATCGGACAGCTGAAAACGCAGATGGGTCTCACCGAATCGAAGTTCGATAAAGAAAAGTTCGAGGAGCGCATCGCGAAACTCTCTGGTGGCGTGGCGGTCATCTCCGTCGGTGCGGCGACTGAGACCGAAATGAAATACCTGAAAGATAAAATCGATGATGCAGTCAAAGCAACAAAAGCTTCCATCGAGGAAGGCATTGTTGCTGGCGGCGGCACAGCGTTTGCGAAAGTTGCAAAGAAGCTTACCGCGCAGGATGACAAAATGAGTGTGGACGAAAGGACCGGTTTTGACATCGTCGTACGGGCGCTCGAGATACCGCTCGCGCAAATAGCGATCAACGCCGGCAAAGACGATGCATCGGCCATCGTCTCTCGGGTGCAGTCAGGTAAGGCGCAGGCCGGTTATGACGCGCTCACGGACAGCATCGTCGACGACATGCTCGCGAAGGGTATCGTCGACCCGGTAAAGATGCCACGCATGGCACTCGAAAACGCAGTGTCCGCCGCGGCAATGCTTCTCACTACCGAAGCGGCAATCGCCGATATTCCGGAACCGAAAACACCGGCCGGCGGAGCGGGAGGCGGGATGGGGATGGATTATTAGCAGTGTATTTCATTGTGTATGTATGGTAACCGCCGCCCTTCGGGCGGCGGTTACGTTTTTTATCGACTTGTTCTTTCTGGACTCGGATTGCGGGTGTAGGGTACAATAAAGAACGACTCATGATTTATTTCGACAATGTGACGAAGCGATATGGAGATATGGCGGCGCTCGAAGAGGTGACCATCTCCGTCGCCCCCAAAGAATTCGTCTCTATTGTTGGACACTCGGGTGCTGGTAAGACCACACTCCTCAAGCTTCTTCTCGCCGAGGAGCGCCCAACCGCCGGTGCCGTCTTCTTCGAATCAGTGAATGTCAATGATCTACCAAGCTCGGCACTTCACCATTACCGCCGCAAAATCGGCATGGTATTCCAAGATTTTCGTCTTATTCCGAACAAAACTGCCCACGAGAATATCGCCTTCGCGATGGAGGCTGCGGGACGTACCGATGACGAAATCGCGAGCGATGTGCCGTACATTCTTGAATTGGTGAATCTCGCCGACAAGACGTCTCATTTCCCCGACCAGCTCTCGGGCGGCGAGAAGCAGCGCATCGCTATCGGGCGCGCGATTATCAATCAGCCGGAACTTATTGTCGCCGACGAACCGACCGGCAATCTCGACCCAATCAACACCTACGAGGTCGTCGAGATACTCAAGAAGATAAACGAGCTCGGTACAACGGTGATGATTACGACGCATAACAAGGGCGTAGTCGACGCTATCGGTCGACGCGTTATAACCATTGATCGTGGCCGCCTCGTACGCGATGATGCAAGTGGGAAGTATATACTATGAACATATGAAATTGATGATCCTTAAGCGCATGCTTGTCGCGGGTGGAAAAAACTTCATACGCGGCGGTGCAGTCTCAGCGGCGACGGTACTTATTATGACAGTCACGCTCGCCATTATCGGTTCCTTGATCTTCCTTTCTGCGCTCCTTTCTTTTACGCTAACTATTGTTAAGGACAAAGTCGATGTATCCGTCTATTTTGTAACTACGGCGAGCGAAGCGGACATCCTCGCAGTACGGGATCAGCTGAAAAAATTGCCGCAGGTAGCAAGTATTACCTATACTTCAGCAGACGATGCACTTACGGCTTTCCGCGCACGCCACGAGACCGACCAACTCACGCTCCAAGCGCTCGATGAGCTTGGCGGCAATCCGCTCGATGCCTCGCTTGAAATCCGAGCGAAGGATCCTTCAGAATATGAAAGCATTGTAAATTTCGTTGAAGCTTCGCCAACACTCTCCTCCGTTGGCACCTCAATAGTCGATCGCATCAATTATGCGCAGAATAAAGAGATCATCGATCGTCTGTCGCTCGCGATACAGGCAACGCGCGAAATCGGTTTCGCTGTTATTGTTTTCTTCGCAATCGCCTCGATCCTCATCGCCTTCGCAACCATTCGCCTTGCGATCTACACCGCCAAGGAAGAAATCGCAGTCATGCGGCTCGTAGGCGCCAGTAATATTTACATCCAAGGACCGTTCATAGTAACGGGTGTCATCACCGGAGTGATAGCAGCGATTCTCATTCTGCTTCTCCTGTGGCCGGCAACCTGGTATGTTGGCATGAAGACCGCGGGATGGTTCGGCGGTTTCAATATCGCATCGTATTACGGCAATCACTTCGCTTTCATTTTCTCGATACTTATATGTTCTGGCATCGTGCTTGGCGCGATCGCTTCGGTGTTCGCTATCAATAGGTACCTGAAGACCTAATCCTGTATGGCAAAAGAAGGTCATAAATATATATTCGTTCTCGGTGGAGTGATGAGCGGTGTCGGGAAAGGCGTCGTCACGAGTTCCATCGGTCTTCTGCTCCAGCAGAAAGGGTATCCGGTAAATTTGGTAAAAGTCGATCCATATCTGAACGTCGATGCGGGTACGATGAATCCGACCGAACACGGAGAGGTGTTCGTACTCCGGAGTGGCATGGAAACGGATCAGGATATGGGGAACTACGAACGCTTCTTGGGGCGCGATCTTACGAACGAGGATTACATGACGAGCGGCATGGTCTATCAGTCGGTTATCTCACGCGAACGCGCACTCGAGTATGACGGCAAATGCGTTGAAGCTATACCGCATGTGCGCGACGAAATCCTTCGCCGCATCGAAGCGGCGTCTTCATACAACGGCAGCCGCATTTCGGTCGTCGAAATCGGCGGTACGATAGGCGACTTCCAAAATGCACTTTTCATTGAAGCGGCGCGTATACTGAAGATGAAGCATCCGGAAGATGTGCTCTTTGTGATAGTGTCGTATTTGCCGACTCCCGGCACGCTCGGAGAGATGAAGACGAAGCCGACTCAGACGGCCGTGCGCGATCTCAACAGTTACGGGGTGCAGCCGGACTTCATTATTGCGCGTTCGAAGGAGCCCATTGATGAAAAACGCAAGGAGAAACTTGCGATTTGGTGCAATGTGAGCAAGGATCACATTATCGCCGCACCGGATATCGGGAGTATTTATGAGGCGCCGCTTAACTTCGAAAAAGATAAACTCGGCGATGCGATGCTTGATGCGCTTCGGTTGCCGGAAAAGAAACGCGCCTCACTCGCCGCGTGGAAGAAATTCGCGCTTGCCGCGGCAAATACGAAAATACCAGAAGTCAGCATCGCGATTGTCGGGAAATATTTTGATACGGGCGACTTCGTACTCTCCGACGCGTATCTTTCGGTCATCGAGGCGATTAAGTTCTCTGCGGCGAAGCTGAATCGCCACGCGAGAATCACCTGGGTGAATTCAAAAGACCTCGAACGCGGCGCAAAAGTAACTGCAATACTCGGCAGATTTAACGGCATTATCGTTCCGGGTGGCTTCGGCGAGACCGGTATCGAAGGAAAAATAAAAGCAATTCAATTCGCACGCGTGAAGAAGATACCGTACTTCGGTCTTTGTTATGGCATGCAACTGATGGTGGTTGAGTACGCAAGGCATGTGCTCGGACTCTCGGATGCGAATACGACCGAGATTAAGAAAAGTACTTCTGATCCGGTTGTCGACGTTATGCTCGAACAGAAAAAACATCTCGCCGATAATAAATATGGTGGCACGATGCGCCTCGGCGTGTATCCGGCATATCTGAAAAAAGGCACAATGGCGCGTGCCGCGTACAAAAAAGAGTTGGTCGAAGAACGCCACCGCCACCGCTACGAGATAAACCCGGCGTACGTGAAGCATCTCGAAGCCGCCGGTCTCGTCTTTTCGGGCACGAGTCCGGACGGCGTACTGATGGAAATCGCCGAGCTCCCGCGTTCGGTGCATCCATTCATGCTCGGCACACAATTCCACCCAGAATTCCATGCGCGCCCACTCTCTCCGCATCCGCTCTTCACCGAATTCCTCCGCGCAGCCATTACGCGCAAAAGGAAGAAATAAAAGAATTAAGAAATCGCACGGGTGGCCTCAGTCAGGAGATCGACTTCTTTAAAAAATTGCGCACTGCGCGTGTCGCGCGGGCGCGGGAGATCAATGGGAATAATGCTCTTGATATGGCCGGGGTGTGCCACCATGACGATAATCTGGTCAGAAAACTCGACAGCGTCAGGGATAAGGTGGTTCACCATAAGTATCGTTATGCCATAGGAGCGCCAGATTTTCAAAAGATCTGCTTTCAGCGACTCGGCAGTAATAGTATCTAAATTAGAAAATGGCTCGTCCATAATGAGGAGATCGGGAGAAATTGCGAGAGCTCGCGCGAGGCCGACTCGCTGGCGCTGGCCGCCAGAAAGGGCGGCGGGGTAGTGGTTCTCGAGATGCCCAAGCCCGACTTCCTCCAATTTTTTCTTTGCTGTCTTTCTGGCTTCAGTTTTCCGCATTCCAGCCATGCGAAGCCCGAATGCGACATTATTAAGTGCAGTGAGCCAAGGGAAAAGCGCATAGTTCTGGAACACCATCGCGGGTCGTGAAAAATTCCGCACAATGTCGCCGCTCGTGTGCGGCATAAGACCTAGGATGACGCGCATCAAGGTGGATTTGCCAGCGCCCGACGGCCCGACGACAGACACGAACGATCCGGCAGGAACCGAGAAAGACATATCCTTCAGGACCAATACACGCTCCTTTCCGTCCTCGAAGTTCGCGCTGACGCGTGAAAGGACGAGCGCTATCTGTTGGGATTTATTCGGCATATCGTTTCGAGCTCTCGGTGAGAAGCGGCGCCCAGACGAGGCGGTTTATCACGAATACGATGATGAGGATAACAAGAGTGCCGGCGACCAAAGCCTGGCTAATGCCAGAAGCGCCAGCCTCCTTAATGAAATCACCGAAACCGGCGACATTCGTGATGATCTCGGCACCAATGACCGCTTCCCAACCGATGGCGATACCGACGATAGAGCCGGTGAGCATAGCGGGGAAAGAGAGCGGAGCGAGGTAGTAGGGAATGCGGCGCCATCCCTTCGCGCCGAAAATGGTCGCCGCGTCACTGAGGTCCTTGTGCGCGCTCTTAATCGCAGTCAGAATAGCAAAAAGTATAGGCCAGATAATAGAGCTCACTGCAAAGAGGATAATCATGTTGCTGGTGAATCCGAAAAAGTAGATGAAGAAAGGTATGAGAGCGAACGAAGGTAGATTTTGCAAAATGTCGAAAAATGGGAAGAGTATGTCGGAGAATGGGCTCCAGCCGACTACAAGCGCCATGAGCGCGCCGAGTACCAGAGCAATGCTATAGGCGATGGCGAGCCGGTAGGTGGTGCGGAGGACGGCGTCACAGAGCGTAAGCCATGCAACTTCTCCGAAGTAACCAGAAAAAGTTAGAAGGAGAACAGCACCGATGACGCCAGCCATAATTAGCCACATGCGTCGATGGCGTAGCAGATGAGCACGATGCCAGGCGCGAGTCTGTGGGTGTGTGATGCTACGAATCATGAGTGTATTCTAGCGCGCTTTCGTGCAGCTGTGTTTGTGCGGTATGATATACTCATTCCCGCGGAAGAATATAGGGAATACTTATAAGTAAAAAACACGGTACATGCGTACACTTCGAACTATAGGAATCGTCAGTAGCGCCGCAGTTTTCCTTCTTTCGGCGACGATCGCGTTCGCAGAAGGGCAAGCGACGAGCACAGCCTACAAGAATCAGATCAGCGAGCGGCGAGCGGCAATCGCCTCGACAACTCAGAAAAAAATAGAGGTCGTGCGCGAAGAAGCGCAAACCCGCACAGTTGCGCAACGCGAAAAAATAGCCGAGCGCGTAGCGGATATCCAGGATAAAGTAAAACAGCAGTTGGCACAGCGCCTCATCAAACAATTCGAGAATCTCAACAAGATTTGGACGGACCACTTTATGAACCTGATGGATCACTATGACGCTATCCTGCAAAAGATTCAGGACAGGGCGAATATCGCTGCTAATGCTGGGAAAAATATTGCGAGCACAACTGCGGCCATTCAGTCGGCAAAGACTGCAATTGCAAGCGCAAGAACTGCGGTGATCGCACAAGCGGCGGAAACCTATACACCCGATACATCGGTCGTGACCACTACGACTTCGACCACCACGCCGAGCGGTCAGAAAGAGCTTCTGCAGAATCTGCGGAATTCATTCAAAAATCTTCACCGCACACTGTTTCAGGATCTCCTCGCTCTGCGCGACGGTCCGATGAAGAATGCGCGCAAGGCGGTGCAGAGCGCACTTCAGACGCTTACCAAGATTCCAAAAGTCGACGAAGGAAATGCAACCACAACTGTCGAAAACTCGAATCAATAATTCCTAATTGAAATAACTATGGACTATCAACCAATGAATCAAGTAATTGATCAGGGTTCCTCGAATAAGACAGAAACATGGTATATCGCCGGCGCAATCGTCGTCATTGCCGTCCTCGCCCTCTGGTACTTCTACGAGAGGCAGGCGCCGACCGCAGGCACACAGCCTACAGCTGTCGAACAAGCGCAAACGCCATCGCTCTCGAGCGGTAATACCACTGCAGACATATCAGCGGATCTCAACCAGATTCCGGACGACTCCGCCGCGCTCAATCAGGCCGAGGCCGCTTCCGCACAGGATGTCTCGGGCTTCTGATAAAAGGAGATACGTACATCCTACTCACCTGAATGCCTCAACAGGTTGAGGCATTCATGTTTTTCCTCGTTGAATCCTTCCCGCGACGGTTATTATTTAAATACGGTATCCGAACGAGGCGATTGGGAAACAGTCGAACGATACGTCGCCAACCAAGGAAAGACGATGGAGAAGCCCGCGCAACTCACACTCTGGAATTAGCCCATGCATCCCGACATAGACACATTACTCCTATTTTAGTAAACGGATTTATTTTCAAAATAATTTTTGCCAATAACTGGCAGATATTAATTTCCATAGTTTTAAGTTAATCGATATTTTCCTCTTTTTAAAAATTCCAAATAGCCCTTATCTCTCAAAAATTGTAATTGTTGCCTAATTTTATCTTTGATATGTTTATTATCAGGATGTTTTTGATATAAAATGTTTTCAAAAACATAAACTTCATCAAGCGTGAACTCTTTTTTATTTAGTTTATCAATACAGCTCATTACATCCAAAATCCAACCTCTTAAATCAACTCCTCTTGATTCTCGTAAAAATAAAGTTTTTCGCCAGTTTTTTAAAATATCTTCCTTATCTTCGGGTTTGCCATTTTTTATATAAAATATTTTTCCACTTTGCGGTATATCTTGAAGTAAAATATTACATCCAATCCAACCTGCTCGCCTTGCGTTTTCTGATAGAGGTTTTCTCTTCTCAATAATTTCTGGGACGAAAAAATGTTTTGGGATAACTACAAAATTTTGAACCTTATAATCTTGTAAGTCGTAGTTTAAAAAGAAAAAGCTTGGGTTATTTGTGCTGTTTAACCTCTCAATCATTTTACAATAAGCTCCATCGACAATTTTTTTACCCATTTCATCCTTTTTACTTTTCAGCTCATATTCTTCACGGCAATTTTCACAGTAAAAATCCGCCAAAAAATTTCATTTTTTACCCAATTCTCAGTCATTACCCTTATAGCTTGGGATTGGCTTTTATATTGAGTAGCTAAAGCTATGTTGAAATTTAAACGCATGTCCTATAGTTTTAATAAACTTTAAAATTTCTTTGCTCGCCCAAATGATCGTCTCATGGCTCGCAGTGAAAAAACGACAACTTAGATTAGGCGAAGCGTTTGGCTTAAACCAAG